>DATKHM010000062.1:0-8574 GCA_035510235.1 Minisyncoccota bacterium
CTAAAACATCGTGCAAAAGTCCAGCAATCAAAATATTTTCATCTTTCACCTTAAAATCTTCTTTCAAAAAGTCATAAACCTCTAAAAAATGATTGTGAATATTAACCTCGGAGAATTTCTCGGTAGCAAATTCTTTGGCGAATTCAATGTTATTCATACCTACATGGATAACATTTTTTAATACCCTTGAAAAGGATATGTGCTGTAAATGGGCTTATTTGTCATAATAACTCAAAAATCGTTCGAAAACCGTCCAGCCGGGTGCACAAAAATATATAGGCGTAGAGGGTGGTGTTGCGCTACGCCGCTATCGGTTTTATCTTGAACGGCTTCAGCACCGCGTTGAAATCATCTTGTTCCAACACTTCTTTCTCCATTAGCGTATCGGCGATCTTTTTGAGTGCGTTCTTATGGCTCTTCAATATTTTTTCGGCGATGTCGTGCGAGTGCATCAGAAGCTTGCGAATCTGCTCGTCGATCTCCGACGCGATGCGTTCGGAATAGTTCTTGTCGTTCGAGATTTCCTGGCCGAGGAACATCATCTGCTCGCTCTTGCCGAAAACGATCGGGCCGAGATCGCTCATGCCGTATTTGACGACCATTCGCCGCGCGAGCTCCGACGCTTCCTTGAGATCGTTCGACGCGCCGGTGGAGATGTCGCCGAAGGTCAGTTTTTCCGAAACATAGCCGCCCATCATCATTGAGAGGTCGGCGAGGAATTGGTTGCGGGTCTTGAGGTGCTGATCCTCATTCGGGAGCTTCATCGTATACCCTCCGGCGAAGCCGCGGGAGATGATGGAAACTTTCTGCACCGGGTCCGCATCTTTTACCGAAGCCGCCACCAAGGCATGGCCGCCCTCGTGGTATGCGGTGATCTCTTTTTCTTTTTGCGAGATGACGCGGCTTTTCCGTTCCGGGCCCATGATCACTTTTTCCGCAGCCTCAAGCAATTCCGGCTGGCCGATCATTTTTTTATTATGCCGCGCGCTTGCAATCGCGGCTTCGTTCATGAGGTTCGCAAGGTCGGCGCCGGAGAAGCCCGGCGTGCGCGCCGCGACGCGGCGGAGGTCAACATCCTTTTCGAGCGTTTTGCCTTCGGCATGGATCTTCAAGATCGCTTCGCGATCGTTCATGTCGGGGAGGTCGAGGATCACGCGGCGATCGAAACGGCCGGGCCGGAGGAGCGCCGGGTCAAGAATGTCGGGACGGTTGGTTGCGGCGAGGACGATCACGCGCGTGTCGCGGTCGAAGCCGTCCATCTCGACGAGGATCTGGTTGAGGGTTTGTTCGCGTTCATCGCTGCCGCCGCCCATGCCCGCGCCGCGCTGGCGCCCGACAGCGTCGATCTCATCTATAAACAGGATGGCGGGCGAGGCGCGCTTGGCCTGCATGAAGGCGTCGCGCGTGCGCGAGGCGCCGACGCCGACGAACATCTCGACGAACTCGGATGCCGATATATAGAAGAAGGGAACATTGCTCTCGCCGGCGACCGCGCGCGCGACGAGCGTTTTGCCCGTGCCCGGGGGCCCCATCAAAAGGATGCCGCGCGGGATGCGCGCTCCGAGATCAAGAAATTTTTGAGGATTTTTTAAGAAGTCCACGACCTCGATCAATTCTTCCTTCGCTTCTTTCAATCCGGCGACATCTTTGAACATCACCTTGTCTTTTATGTTCGAAAGCTTGAGGTTCGAGCGGCCGAATTGGAACGCCTGATTGACGCCGGTCTTTGCCTGTCGGAACATGAGCCAGAAAAGGAATCCGATCGCGAGCAGGGTGAGCAGGTCCGGAGCAAGGAGGCCCAGCCAGTATTCCCAGCCGGACTGGTTCACGACCTCGAGATCCACATTCTGTAAGGCCTGCTGATTTACGCCCAAATTCTTCAACGTGTCGGTGATTCCCGACTCATCTTCTTTCTGCGCGACGGCCGCGCTCCCGTTCGTCATCGTGATGTCCAACTCATCACCATTCACTTTTATTTGCTTGATCGTTCCGGCGTTGATGTCCGTCACGAGTTGGTTGAGACTGAGCGTCGTCGGCGCCGCCGCCGGTTGCACGAAATATGAGAAGATGAGCGAGATGACGATCAGCGTGATGACCGCCCAGATGATGTTCTTGGTTAAGTTGGACATGGGAGAGGGTTAATTAATGTATTACCATTATATAAAGAATCTTTCTCATGGTCAAAAATAAAAAAAGACCCCGGATAGTTTCGGGGTCATTGGGTTTTCGCTGCGATGGTGTATAGAGTTCAGCAATCCGCCGAAGCGAGCGCGCCGTTCTGGAGCTTGATCTGCTCACGGAGCGAGAGGCAAAGGTCTTCGCGTCGATAGCTGACGACCGGAGCGTGGCAGTTATAGAAACCAAACACGACGCCGAGCTTTCTTTCGCATACGGCGCGTGCAATGTCGGTTCCGAGGAGCCGGTTCACCTGCTTAGCGACGGGCGAGTTCGGATCGCCGACGAAGAGCGATCTCTTCTTTGCGACATTGCTTGGCGCGGTAAAATCATTCGCAAACTTTTCCACAAAACGGATGCCGTCGGGGAGATCGCGATGGAACGCCTCCCAAAGAGCTTCCGTAAGAACTTCGTCATCGGCAGTTTCGAGGTCGATGTTCCTCTCGTTCAGGACATCGGTGATCGCGGGATATGACATTGTTTCTCCTTTTCAAAGAGCAAGACGCCGGGCGCTTGGATGGTGATGCGACCAGCTTCCAGGCTGCTGCAGGCGGCCTGGAAGCTGAGAACATTTTTTACCGCGCGGAACTTACGAAAGCCTCGATGGAAAATTCCGGATCGATCTGCAGGCGCGCGTCCTCGCCGATCGCCTCATTTGCCCAACTCTCGGCATTCTTTATATGAAAATATAGCGCATGGTCGTAAAACCTTTTCCAGTCTTTCTCCGAGCGGTCGACGGTCGCGTGCATGGCATCGAGCGCGGCGCTGTTTTGCGGCTCGAGCGCCGAGAGTTTTTGATGCGCTCCCTTTTCCGCCGCGCGGACGAACGATGACCGTGTGAACGTTGCGACGAGATCATCGCCGACATGCTCTTTTATAAAATTGGCATCCGATTCGTCTTCGACCTTGTTCGCTACCACTTTTATGTTCACGCCATAATCCTTCGCGTATTTTTTGTATTGCTCATATACGCTGATCGATTTCTGCGTCGGTTCCGCAACGAGGAACATGACGTCGAACTTGGTGAAGATCCCCGAAGCAAACGAATCCGCGCCCGCGGTCATGTCCACGATTACATATTCGTTCGCATCGTCGACGAGATGATTGAGCAGGATCTCCGCCGCACCGACCTTTGAGTGATAGCACTTGATGCCGAGGTCCTCTTCGGTGAACTCGCCGACCGCCATCACGCGCACGCCGTCCACGGTCCGCTCGAAGTGGTCGAAGAGAGGATTTTTTTCGCTGAGGCGTGCGCGCCGTGAACCGCGCCCCGGCGGAGTGGTCTTCACCATCGCGGCTGCGGAACGGATGCGCGGATTCGCGCCGCGGAAATAATCTTTTATGAGGTCGATTTCGATCCCCATGGGTGGGAGCGATCCCGCTTCGCCACCGCCCATGCCAAGCGCAGCCCCAAGATGCTGGTTGATGTCCGCGTCGATTGCGAGCACTGGCAGGCCGAGGCCGGCAAGATAGCGCGCAAAAAGCGACGCCATCGTCGTCTTCCCGCTGCCTCCTTTTCCGATGAATGCGATCTTCATATTTTTGTTCTTGCATTCAGTGTAGGCCGCCCTTCGCACGCCCGTCAAATTATTTGCAAATAATTCGCATTTAGAATACTATGGAAATATGTCTGCCACCAGCGCCAAGCACCGCCATCATGAGGGTCCATCCAAAACAGACCCGCTCCGCGCGCTCTTACGAAAGAGCGGCTACAAAGCGACGCCCTCGCGGCTCGCCATTCTTGCAGTATTCAAAAAAAATCGTGAGCCGTTGAGCGCGCAACAGATCGTAGATTTGTTGCCAGGCGTTGCCGGCGTGCGCCGCGGGCGCAGAACCCTCGATCAGGCGACGGTCTACCGCACACTCAAGTCGTTCAAAGGAAAAGGCATCATCCGCCCAATCGACCTGCGGCACAATCACGCCCACTATGAATTGGTGAATACCACCGACCACCACCATTTGATATGCCTGCGATGCGGCAGAATCGAGGAAGTTGAGCATCGCGGCGTGGAGGCGATGGAGCGAACGATACTACAAAACGCGAAGCATTTTGCGGAGATCAAGCAACACACCCTTGAGTTCTATGGTATCTGCAAGGCATGCGAGAGAAAAGAAAAGTAAAAAAAGCGCCGGCGCGATCGTTTGTTTACATCCACAAGTCTTTGGTCTCTATAGTATCCCGTGAATCGGCCATGTGATCGCCTCTAAGAGCTTTAGGGTCATGGGACGCTTTACCCAATTTTCTTTGGTCACCATTTTTGCATGGGACAGGTCGTCGAGGAATTGCTGTTTCAGCTCGGCGATGAATCCGGGGTTCGAGCTTCTGAGATTCCCTTCAAAATTGAGAAGAAGGCTAAGGTTGTCTACATTGGCACTGCCGATGCTCGCCCATGCGTCGTCTATCACGGCCGTCTTTGCGTGAAGGATCCTTTCCTTGTCGTAGCGATACATTTTGATTCCCGCGTCGAGCGCGAGGAGAAAGTACGATCCGGTCGCGATGCTCGCGACGCGGATATCCGCGGATACGGGGACGAGGATCCTTACGTCGACGCCCCGCAGGGCGGCACGTTGGAGCGCCGTAAAGAGGAGGATGCTCGGTATAAAATAGGGCGTCGTCAAATAAATATATTTTTTTGCCCTCCGGATATGTTTTCTGAGGTCGTGGTAGATGGCGCGCCCGCGGAACTTCGGTGAATTGGTAAGAAATGAAAAATCCTCCCCCTCCTTGAACAACGGCCTGAGCTTGGGGAATCTATGCCGGGGGACGGCGGCCCACATCTGGTCGAAGTCGGCCTGGACCTCGGTGACTACCGGTCCCATCATCCTGACGTTCGTATCGCGCCAGTTCTTCATGCGGTCTTCAAGGCAGACGCCGCCGACGTGCGTTATGGACCGGTCGATCAATAAAATTTTACGATGGTCGCGCAAGAACCAGGAGGAGACGTTTCCCACGCGCCACGGCTGTATCCGGTTGAAGAACTTTATTTTTATCCCGCCGCTCACGAGCCGTCGCTCGGTTTTTGAGTTCAGTAAGCCGGAGCTTCCGACCGCGTCGCACAAGATCCTGACCGCGACGCCTTCCCGACATTTTCTGATCAGCATATCAAAAAACCGCTCGCCGAGCGTGTCCATGGCAAAGATGTATTGCTCGATGTCTATGGATGTGCGCGCCGTCGCGCAATCTTCGTACATCGCATCCCACGCGTCGGCGGGACTCAAATGAAATTTCCAGGTGGTATCTGACATAGGTACAGATATTTTACCACCTTGCGTAAGGCTTTGTCTGCTATAATTCCAACATGAACAAGCAGACGGGATTATATCTCCGCAGCATCATCTTTGGCATTTCGGACAGCTTGGTTTCCACGGTGGGACTTCTTGCAGGCATCGATGCCGCCGGAACGCCCAAGCAAACAATCCTTCTTACGGGCATCGTCTACGCCTTCGTGGAGGCATTCTCCATGGCGGTGGGGAGTTTTCTCTCGGAACAGTCCGCCGAAGAATATGAAGTGAAGGGAGAAATCACCGGCACAGGACCTTTTACCGCAGGGGTCGTAATGTTTATTTCTTTTATCCTCGCTTCGTTCATCCCGATCGTTCCTTATCTTATCTTTGGGCTGACCACTGCGCTATGGTGCTCCGTCGGATTCTCATTGCTCGCGCTTTTTATAGTGGGAATGGTAAGCGCTAAGATAGTAAAGGTGAATATGACGAGCCATGCCTTGAAGATGATGCTGCTCGGCGGCGCGGCAATCGTGATCGGCGTTATCGTCGGGAAATTTATAAAGGCCGGATAAACTTCCTTACAATGATCAAAAAAATTAAAGGGAAATACGTGGTGCTCTCGGAGAAAACCGGGCGCTCATTTGGAAGCTACGCTACAAAGACAGAAGCGGAGCGTCGCCTTGGCCAGATCGAAATGTTTAAGCATATGAAAAGTGGTGCCACCAAACCCAACTCTGCGAAAAGTAAGCGTGGGAAATAGGAACGCGCAGACATTTGCTCGTTCAAATATGTTAGCTAGCGCGAAGACATCTCCCAAAACGTCTTTACGCTAAAATACAGGGCAACGATAAAAATGAGCACGAGGAGTTGGTCCGTCATAAAGATCCAAAATAAAGAAGGATTTCTTACAAATATGATCGCGTGATTCTCGAAATAAACGACCGCAAAAAGGGAGACTGCTATGTCGATAAGTGACGTCCAGCGCTGCTTGGGATTCGTAAGGCCCGCCATGACCGATAAGAGAACGATGCCGATCAGAATAAAAGCCGGGCGTTCGGGGAGCAACGGGCTGAAGAACGGGTAAGTAAGGATCAATACTATTGCTCCGGCAAGGAACAGTTTGCGGACGATCGTGTCGTAGTAATGTTCCAGGTACATGAGTTTATTATATCATGTCGTAGGCAAAGCGCTTCTGGAGGGGACGGACGATCAAGGATTTTTGCTATAGTTATCTTATGAGATCATATTGGTGGAAGGACATCGTGATATATTCTATGTACGTTGACCAATTCGCCGATAATTTTCCGCGCATGACGGAAAAGCTCGACTACCTACACCGCCTCGGCGTCGACTGCATACATCTGCTTCCTTTTTATCCATCGCCGCGCATAGACGACGGCTATGATGTGTCCGATTATCGCGGCATCCGCGAAGACTTGGGAACGCTGGAAGACTTTTCCCGCTTCATGGCCTCGGCCCATCAAAAAGAAATACGGGTGATCATAGACCTGGTTTTAAATCACACATCCACCGAACACCCATGGTTTTTAGAGGCAAAAAGTTCCTTAGACAATTCCAAAAGGAATTTTTATTTATGGAGTAAAGACGGCAAGGAATACGCTGAGGCATCAAATCCCTTCTTCGAGCTAAAGCCAAGCAATTGGATACATAACGCCGTGACCGGCGATTATTATTTTTCAACGTTCTATCCAGAGCAGGCCGATCTCAATTGGAATAACCCGCAGGTCTTTTCGGAAATGACGCGAGTGATCGATTTTTGGACCGGACTCGGCGTGGACGGCTTCCGGCTCGATGCCGCGGCGCATGTGATCAAAAAAGAAGGAACCCGATCGGTTGACCTTGATGAGACGCACGCGGTCTTAAAAAAGATCAGGGCATATCTTAACGAGCATCATCCGATGGTCATATTGCTCGGAGAAGCTTCAGGGAAAGATCCCGTGACAACGCTCAAAAAATATTTCGGCGATGGCGACGAATGCCATCTCCTCTATCTTTTTCCTCTGGTCGGAAGATTATTTCTCGCATTAGAAAGGAACGAACCGAGCGTCATTGATGAGGTGGTAAAAGAATCAAAGAGCATCCCCTTGAACGCGCAATGGGTAACGCTCCTTCGACATCACGATGAGATGCCGATCGCGTCGCTTTCCAAAGAGGAGCAGAGCGAGCTTCTGGACCGTTTCGATCCGGAGGAGAAATATCGATTCAATTTAGGCGTATCACTTCGGCTCAGTACTATATTCAACGGAAGCAAACAAAAGATACTCGACGCGTTCCAACTGCTTTTCAGCGTTCCCGGTTCCCCCCTCATTTATTACGGCGATGAGATCGGCATGAAGAACGAAACACTTTCGCCCGGAGAAAAAGACACGCGAAGATCCATTCGCGGGAAGTTCAATTGGGACGAAGCCGATGCCCAGATGGCAGATCCCAACTCGTTATTCAACGGCATTGCAAATCTGATCAAAACCCGAAGACAATCGCGGGGATCGGAAGCCGCATAAAATAGTTTTCTGTTATACTTACCCCATGAATCGAATTTGGCGGGCGGTCATTGAGATGGCCTTCATTATATTCTTGTTCTACTCCAATCTTTTGATGGGAGAATTCACCCGCACCAAAGGGTACGGGAAGACCCTGATCTTTGCCCTCAAGGATATTTTTACCATCACCAATTTTATCATTGCTCTTATCGCGGCGTTGATCGGCTATGTGGTCTTTGAGTTTCTCCGAAAACAGCTATAGGGATCCTGCGCATGAAGCTTATCGTCAAAAAATCGAAAATCCATGGCCTCGGCCTCTTCGCCGGAGAGAACATCGGATGGGGGAAGAAGATCATCGAGTATACTGGAGAAAGGATATCGAATGCGGAAGCGGCCCGCAGGCTCCGGTTCTACGGAAGCATCGGGGTAACCTATATATTCGAACTGGATAAAAAATATAGCGTGGACGGATTGGTAGGAGGAAACGAGTCGCGTCTTATAAACCATTCCTCAAAAAATCCTAACTGCACCGCCGTCAGGACGAATGGAAAGATATTTATCGTTTCTTATGATGACATAAAAAAGGGGGATGAATTAACATTTGATTACGGATTTAGCCCAAAGAACAAAAATAAATGAGAGATTTGAATCAGAAGCGTCCTATCGGCATAGT
>DATKHM010000063.1:0-2265 GCA_035510235.1 Minisyncoccota bacterium
CACTCCCCGCTTCTGCAATTCCGGATACAATCTTCCCGCCAATGCGTCGTGGAACGCGTCCTGGACGAAGTACGGCGACTTCGCCGATTCGGTAAGCGCCGCGCCGATGCCTTTGCGCAACGCGAGGTCAAGCAAATATTCTATTTCCAGCTTTACCTCCGCCGGGGCATTTTGCGCGTACGCGGGCAAGGGGCTGTTCACTTCCCCCGGCGTCGCGGGCGCGGCAGGAACGCCATTATTGCTCGGGGCATCGTGGTTAAGCTGCGGGAACGCGCGGATGGCTTCTTTGACCACCTCCATCCCCTTCGCGTCTTTTACATCTTTCATTTCCTGCGTACGGCGGATCTCCGTCGCAAGCGTTTTCATGTCAGCCTCGAGCGCGTGTTCGAATGATGGTGAGTCCATTTTGATATAATAAGAGGAATGTCCAAAACTCAGCGATATACCTTGCTGACCGGTATATTGATTATAGCAATCTTCCTGCGCTTCTACCATTTTACTACGACGCCTCCGGGACTCTATCCGGATGAAGCGATGGACGGCAATAATGCCGTCGAGGTCGCCGAGACAAATCATTTCCAGGTATTCTATGTTGAGGACAACGGCCGCGAGGGACTGTACGTCAACATCATCGCAGTCATCCTAAAAGTATGGCCGGTCTATGAGCCATGGATCATCCGCCTGCCTGCCGCCGTTGCCGGCGTGCTCACGGTGTGGGGGCTTTACCTCCTCGTCGCGGAACTCTTCGGCAACGGGCCGGGATTGCTCGCCGCATTCCTGCTCGCCACGAGCGTCTGGGGCATCATGTTCTCGCGTATTGGATTCCGGGCGATTCTCTCCCCGCTCATGCTCATATGGGCGCTATGGCTGCTCATTAAGGCATTCCGAGCCGGAAATAAACGTATGGGTATTCTCTACGCCTGTCTCGCGGGCATCGTTTACGGCCTCGGCTTCTACACCTATATTGCCTACCGCATCACGCCGTTGCTGTTTTTGCTCTTTATTCCGTTCTTTAGAAAAATTCCTGGCTTTTGGAAACGGGCAGGCCTTTTTATTCTCATCACTTTCATCGTCGCCGCGCCGATCGGATGGTATTTTGCCACCAATCCCGGAACCTTCTTTGGACGGACGGCGGAGATCTCCGTCACGAGCGCGGCAAATCCGATTCACGACTTTGCGGTGAATATCGTCAAGGAGGCGTTGATGTTCAATTTCCATGGCGACGATAACTGGCGCCAGAACATAAGCGGGGCGCCGGAACTTTTTTGGCCGGTCGGCATATTGTTCATTCTTGGCATTGTGCTCGGATGCTATGTTCTCTGGCAAAGGCGTTGGTGGCGAAAAAAACAAGCTGACGGCGGTGGCACGGCGCCCAACGCCGCAAGCGATCGCTTCCCGACCTTCGGCGTCCTGCTCACGCTCGCATGGCTCGTCGCCGGCATACTTCCCGCCGCCGCCTCGGATGAAGGCATTCCGCACGCGCTTCGCTCCATCCTCGCTTTGGCGCCGGCGTTGATCCTCGCCACGCTTGGCGGCGTATGGCTCTATGATATCATCAAAAAATATTGGCATGCCCGTGCTGCGCAAGCCATCGCGATCATCTTCCTTGTGATCGTGGCCGTCTTCGGCTATTACGATTACTTCATCGTATGGGCAGAAAATCCGAATGTCCCCGGTGCGTTCAACGCAAACTATGTGGCGATCGGAGAAGAGATCAATGCCCTGCCCATGAGCACGGCAAAATATGTGGTCGTGAACGCCGGCGGCGTCCTCGCGCGCGGCATCCCCGTGCCAGCGGAGACGACCATGTTCATCACTCATTCGTTTACTACCGCAGACGCCGCAGCGGCGAATGTCCATTATTTACTGCCGAATCAGACCGATCAAATCCCGGCAGGAACTCCGAGTGCGGATATATTTTATATAAATTAGGAAAGGCCGCGCATTGGTGTATACGGCCCTTCAAAAACCATTTCGAAATAAGAATGCTTACTTTTTAAAAAGCTCCGAGAACTTCAGCTTGAGCACCAAAAAGAGATAAATAATCTCCAAAATCCCCACGGTGTTTACGATAAGCAATATCACGAACCACCACGGCTGTCCCCGTCTCCCTGCATGCCACAACGCAAGCCCCTTCCAAAACAAGCTCCAGATGACAAGAAGGAGCAACCATGGACCAAATGTTTGCGTTAACGCCATCGATCCGACCCCCGACCCGAAACCTTGATTAAAAATATTCATATCAAAATTATACCACAATACTAT
>DATKHM010000064.1:0-11271 GCA_035510235.1 Minisyncoccota bacterium
GCAGGAAGGAGCTTGGTCGTGGGTTGTGCAATTATTGGCGCCCAATTTTCCTCATTTTCCGGCTGGTTCTCTATGCACCGACGGGAGATCGAAGCGATCGCTCGGTGGGGAAAGCCTGATCCATCCCCTGTGTATAAATTAGGGATCAAATTTTTCCCTTTTTATGCGAAGCGAATGCTTCAAGCGTGAAATCCTGAACCATAGCACTAAAGCGCGTCCACAAGGCCGCGCTTTCTTTTTTAAAACCATCTGTTATAATCATTTTCAATGAGGCGCCATCCAGGCCTATTTTTATCGCTTATCGTCGTGCTTGCCATTATCGCGGGCGTGTTCGTGTACCCGAAAGGCGTGGGAGAAAAGGTAGAGCCATGGAAGCTGGGGCTTGATCTCGTAGGCGGAAGCCATTTGGTGTACCAGATAGATCTTTCGAATGTTTCATCGACGGACCAGAGTTCCGTCATTTCAGGCCTGCGCGACGTGATCGAAAAGCGCGTCAACCTATTCGGGGTGAGCGAACCGGATATTTATACTTCGCAGAGCGGAAACCAGGCGCAGCTTTTTGTTGACCTCGCGGGAATAAATAATATCAGCGATGCCATCAACGAGATCGGACAGACACCGCTTCTGGAATTCGAGGAAGTTGATACGAGCGGATCAAGCACGCAATACGTCCAGACGAACCTCACCGGGCAATACATCACCGGCGCCCAGCTGACATTCGATTCGACGACGAATGCGCCGCAGGTTTCGATCTCGTTCAACACAGACGGCGCGCAAATCTTCCAGGAAATGACGGCGGCGAACGTGGGCAAACCGCTCGCGATATTCCTTGACGGCACGCTCATCGAGGCGCCGATCGTCCAGCAGGCGATCGCGGGCGGGCAGGCGGTCATCAGCGGGGGATTCACGGTCGCGCAGGCACAACAACTGGCGGAGCGTTTCAACGCCGGTGCACTGCCCGCACCGATCACGCTCGTAAGCCAGCAGACCATCAGCCCGTCGCTTGGCGCCAACTCGTTGAAAAAGGTGATCATCGCCGGCATCATCGGTACTCTGCTCGTTATGCTCTTTATGATCTTCTATTACCGCCTGCTCGGTGTCTTTGCCGCGCTCGCGCTCCTTATCTACATCACCCTCACCCTCGGTGTCTTTAAAGTGATCCCGATCACGTTAAGCCTCGCGGGCCTCGCCGGCTTTGTCCTTACGATCGGCACCGCGGTGGATGCCAACGTGCTCATTTTCGAACGCATCAAAGAGGAGCTTAAGCGGGGATTGCCCAAATCTTCTGCGATCGAGGAGGGATTCCGCCGCGCATGGCCTTCCATCCGCGACTCGAACACGTCCACCATCATCACTTCGATCATTCTCTATTTTTTCACCTCCAGCTTCGTCCAGGGCTTCGCGCTTACACTCCTTATTGGAACCCTCGTGAGTCTTTTCAGCGCCATCACGACCACGCGGCTCTTCCTACGATTTTTCCTGAAAGATACGCCAGGGGATAAAATAAAATAGTATTATCATGCTCAACATTGTAGGACATAAAAAAATCTGGTTCACGCTATCCATCATCCTGGTGGGCATCGCGGTCCTTGCCATTGCCACATACGGATTTCAAGAGAGCGCCGAGTTGAAGGGGGGAACGTTGTGGGAGTTCAAGATTCCGGGACAGAATCTTTCTGTGGCCGATGTCCAGAGCGAGCTCGTTAATAATCTGCACATCACCGATGCACAGGTGAGTGCGGATACCGGCGACCAGTCGTTCCTCGTCATATTCGGTTCCATCAACGAGCCTTTGCATCAGCAGTATGTGAGTGAGTTGACGACCCAATGGCCGTCCTTCCAGGAACTGAGCTTCCAGTCTATCAGCCCCTCGGTGGGAACGAATCTAAGGAATAATTCCATTATCGCGATCATCCTCGTGCTCATCGGCATTTCGCTCTACATCGCATTCGCGTTCCGAAAAGCATCGCGTCCGATCAGTTCCTGGAAATATGGCTGGGTCACGCTCATCACGCTGTTCCACGACGTCGCCATTCCGGCTGGCATGCTTGCCATTCTCGGCCACTTTGCGAACGTGCAGATCGACTCGGATATCATCGTCGCATTGCTCGTCGTCATGGGATTCTCGGTACACGATACGATTGTGGTCTTCGACCGCATCCGTGAAAATTTATTGAACCATCGCGGCAAGGTTCCGTTCGCGACGATCATCAACGACAGCGTCAATCAGACCCTCGCCCGTTCCATCAACACGTCGCTCACGCTCATTCTCGTGCTCCTTTCGCTCTATTTTGTCGGCCCGGCCGACCTCCAATATTTCGTGCTTACGTTGCTTGTGGGAGTAACGACGGGTATCTATTCGTCGATCTTTATCGCAAGCCCGGCCTTGGTGCTCGTGAGCCCGGCCGAAAAAGGTTAGTTGACTGCGCTTGCAATTTAGTTTAATATGATTTACCATAGAACAGAACAAATAAGGTAAAAGTCCAGCGCGCGCCCGAGAGTGCTTGACATTTATCAACACTATATTATATAATACGAAGGATATAAAAATATGGCATCCATCACGAAATTCATCACCACGTCCCTGAACGGCCTTAACCCTCGTCAAAAGGAGGTTATTACGGCTCGGTTCGGCTTGGACGGCAAAACCGACGGTGAGACCCTGGCTGCGATCGGCGACCGTCTCAAGGTCACGCGTGAGCGCGTCCGTCAGATCGAGAACGGTGCGATCGTGCTCGTGAAAGCAAATATCGCCAAGAACCCCGAAGCCGGCGTTGTGCTGGAGAAGGTCAAAAAGTTCATTGCGGCCCGCGGGGGCGTATCCGGAAAGACCGATGTGGTCCGCTATGCGGCGACGCTTGCGAGCGGTGTGCGGGAAAACCATCTTGATTTCCTCGCCGAAGCTTCCGGCGTATTCAATCTCCACCGCGAGGATGACGCGTTCAATCCTTTTTATTATGTTACTGAGAAAGATCTTAAGACCGCGAGTACGTTCGTCAATGGCTGGGTGGGTTTTTTGAAGTCTCATAAAGAAAAGGTGTTTGCGGATTCGTATCAGGTCCAGCTTGCCAGCTTCGTCAAGACCAAGTCGGTTGCGCAGGAGACCGCCGACAATTATTTGAGCATTTCGAAGCAGATCGACAAAAATCCGTATGGCGATATCGGCCTAAACGAATGGCCGGAGATCAATCCGGCGACAGTGCGGGACAAGATCTATCTCGTGCTCAAGAAGAAGGCCGAACCTCTTCATTTCGAGGATATCGCCACGCATATCAACAAAGTTGGATTTGATGACCAGAAAGCGCTTGCTCCGACCGTACATAACGAGCTCATTAAAGACAGCCGCTTTGTGCTCGTCGGCCGCGGCATGTATGGCCTCAAGGAACATGGATATGAACCGGGCACCGCGCGTGAGGTCATCGCCAAGGTCTTAAAGACCAAGGGTCCGCTCAAGCCGAACGACGTGGTCACGCATGTGAACCGGCAGCGTTTCTTTAAGCAGAACACTATTCTTATCAATCTCCAGAACCGGAATTTCTTTGAGCGCATGAATGACGGCAAATACCGCGTCAGGGAATCCTAGACCGGTTCCGTACGGCCCGCGTTTTGCACTTTGCCCGTTCTCAGTTGATAATTAACATATATGGGTAATATAGTACCGGGTATTTTTCAAAGCATCCTCGTCGTGTGGGGCGCGGTGTGGTGGATTGTTATTCCCATCATTGCCATCATTGTTTTTTGGGAGGCGTGGCGCTTGCATCTGCATTATAAATTCGTCACCAATATTAAATGGAAGTTGCTTGAAATAAAAGTCCCAAAAAACGTCCTCAAAACCCCGAAGGCGATGGAACAGATCTTCGCCGCGGCACACGCGCCTTATTCATACGGCATCCCGTTCTCTAAGAAGTATATTGAAGGGATGGAGGAATATTGGATGGTGTTCGAGCTCATCGGCCGTGCCGGTGAGACGCATTTCTATCTTCGCGTGCCTTCGCAGTTCCGTCATATGATGGAGTCGGCGATTTATGCCCAATATCCCGAAGCGGAGATCGATGAGGTGGATGATTACCTGGAGGAGTTTCCTCACGTACTTCCCAATTCGCAGTTTGATGTTTCCGGGCTTGAGGAAGTGCTTCGTCACGAGAATTATTTGCCGATCCGCACCTATCCGATGTTCGAGGAATCGGTGGAAGAGCGTCGCATCGATACGATTGCCCCGCTTATGGAGGCGATGTCGAAGTTAAAAAATGATGAACAGCTTTGGTTCCAGGTGCTCATTAAGCCGACGGGTGAGGATTTCCGTCAAGAAGGGGAGAAAGAGGTCAAAAAATTGTTGGGCATTGAAGAACAGAAAAAGCCAAGCGTCTGGCCGAAACTCGACCTTGGCTTTACTGCGAGCGACGTCCTTCGTGGGGCTTTTGAGCATCCCGGCGAAGCGGCGCCGTCCAAGCCTGTGCAGCAGGTAAAACAGCAGCGCTTCCTTCAGACTCCCGTTGACAAGGAACGCGCGGAAGCCATCCATCTTAAAATATCCAAGATCGCGTTCGAGGCGACCCTGCGCTTTCTTTACGTCGAGAAACGTGAGGGCGCGGAGGATTCCGGACATACCAATTCCATCCACGGGTTCATCCGACAATTCAATACGCAAAACTTGAACTCATTGAAGCCGAACAGTCCGACGTCGACCGCGTCATATTCAGTCAAGGGTCTTTTCAAAAAAACGCGCATCCGCGCGCGGAAGCGATTTCTTTACGAAAACTATCGGCATTTTTCTCCGGCACATCACGAGTCGATTCTCAATATCGAGGAGCTCGCGACCGTGTTCCACTTCCCGCTGGCCGTCGTATCGACGACTGAGCTCGAAAAGGTAGAATCGCGCAAGGGCAGCCCGCCGGCATCGCTTCCCATTATCGAGGAATAAAGCGATAATCATTGCATGGCAAACGGGAAATCACCACAAGACATTACGCCGATCGGATACCATAATTATCGCGGCAATGCCGACCAGAAGTTCGGCGTCAAAATAGACGATCGGCGGCGCCACGTATACGTGATCGGAAAGACCGGCGTCGGAAAGAGCACCCTCCTCGAGAACATGGCCATCGCGGACATCGAGGCGGGCAGGGGCATCGCGTTCATCGACCCGCACGGCGAGTCCGCCGAAAAACTTCTCGACTTCATTCCCGAAGAGCGGCTCGACGATGTGATCTATTTCGATCCGGCTGATATGGAATATCCGATCGCGTTCAATCCGATGGAGCAGGTGGGTACCGAATTCCGGCACCTTGTCGCATCGGGTATCATGGGCGTGTTCAAAAAAATTTGGGTGGATGCCTGGTCCGCACGCATGGAATACATTTTGAATAACACATTGCTCGCGCTCCTTGAACTTCCCAACTCAACCTTATTGGGCGTCTTAAGAATGTTCGCCGAGCCGCCATATCGCAAAAAGATCGTGGATAACCTTCAGGATCCGGTCATCAAAGCGTTCTGGCAAAATGAGTTCGCGCGTTACAGCCAAAAGCTAGAAACCGAAGCGCTCGCGGCCATTCAAAACAAAGTGGGGCAGTTTGTTTCCAATCCTTTGATCCGCAACATCCTTGGCCAGTCGCGCTCCACGATCAATATGCGCGAGATCATGGACACCGGGAAGATCTTTATCGTGAACCTCTCCAAAGGAAAGATGGGGGAGGACAACTCTGCGTTGCTTGGCGCTATGATCATTTCGCGGCTGCAGCTCGCGGCGATGTCGCGCGTTGATATTCCGGAGGACAAGCGCCGTGACTTCTACATGTATGTGGACGAATTCCAGAACTTCGCGACCGATTCGTTCGCAAGCATCCTTTCGGAAGCCCGAAAATATCGCCTGAGCCTCACGCTCGCCCATCAGTACATCGGCCAGCTGGTCACGAACGATGGCAACACCAAAGTGCGCGACGCGGTCTTCGGCAACGTTGGAACGATCATCACGTTCCGCGTGGGAGCCGCCGACGGCGAGTTCTTGGAAAAAGAATTCATGCCGGAATTTTTACAGAACGACCTCGTAAACCTTGCGAAAGCGAATATTTATATCAAGCTAATGATCGACGGCGTCTCATCCAAACCGTTTTCGGCGACGACCCTTCCGCCGCACGTCCAGCCATTGATCTCGTATAAGGATATCATCATCAAAAATACCCGTGAGCATTATGCGGTACCGCGCAAGCTCGTCGATGAGCGGATCGCGAGCGAGTGGAATACCAGTAGCGAAATCGCCATCAACGAAAAAATCGGACGGCGCGACGAGAAGCCGCTTTCGCAGGTACTGCGTCCTGACGCTCGTGGTGGAGATTACCGCGGCGGCCCACGCCCCGCTGCGCCGCACTCGCCAGCGGCATCGCTGCCGCGAACGTCGCCCCATCCGATCGCTCCCCGCGTTGTGCCGCCGGTCACTGAAACGCCCGTGCGGCCGCCCGTTGCTCCCGAGCAAAGTTTTGATCCTGTTGCCGCCGCCCCCGCTGCGGAAACGGTGCCGCCTGCTGGACCCGCGCCCAAACAATTTATCCGACCGAAAGTGGATATCGACGAGCTCAGGCGTTCCATCAATGAATCTTTAAAGAAGCAATCCGAAGGAGATTTAAAAGAAGCATCGCAGACTTCGCCCACCGCGGCTTCTGAAAAATCCTCGGAATGATGCGTTTCCACATTCTCACTATATTTCCCGACATCTTCGATTCTTATCTTGATGAATCGCTTTTTAAGCGCGCCCAAAAAAAGAAGATCATTTCCGCACGCACGTATGATCTTCGCACATTCACCAAAGACAGGCATAAAAAAGTGGATGATCGGCCCTTTGGCGGCGGTCCGGGAATGGTGCTCGCGGTTCAGCCCGTCTGGGACGCGTTAAAAAAAATCAAAAGTGGATCATTAAAAAAACGTAAAACGCGCGTCATCTTATTTTCGACGCGCGGAAAGCGACTGGACGCACGGATGGCGCGCCGCCTGGCGGCATACGACGATCTTATTTTGATCTGTGGCCGGTACGAAGGTGTGGACGAACGCGTGGCCGAGCACATCGCTGACGAAGAAATCTCGATCGGGGATTACGTGCTGTCCGGCGGCGAGATTCCGGCGCTCGTGCTCATGGAAGCGGTGAGCCGTCACATTCCGAGGTTTTTGGGAAAGGAAGAATCGCTCGAAGAGGTCAATGGATCGTTCCCGACGTACACGCGCCCGGAGATTTTTATTCCTGCGAAAAGAAAAAAGTGGAGCGTGCCGGGCGTATTGCTTTCCGGCGATCATAAAAAGATCGACGAATGGCGAAAAGGATTTGACAGAATGGCAAAGGATAGATTATAATATTCACAGCTGTTCGACATTGCGAGAGGAGAGACCTTTATGTGGTTAAAAACACCGCGGGCGAAAGTGTATGGCTATCGAGCGAGCGTGGCGGTTGAATGTGGAGCGGCGTTTGTGCTCGGCATTCTCGGTTTTTTTCGCTTCATAAACCTGTTCCTCGCGATTATCGGAGTAGCGGTGGTATTACCGGCTTTTTTTGTAAGCTTGAGATCTGAGTTTGCAAAAGAAGCCAGAAAAATTGTCCGGTTTCATAAGGATGGAAATCCATGGCATCGTTATCCCGCAACCGAGGATGAAAGGGTTAGGCTTTGGTACGAGCTTTATCCGGAGCTATCATCTGCCGGGGAAAAGACGATCAGGAGTCGGAACGAATTGGAACGGCAAAAAGAATTAAGTCAAAAACAAGAGACCCCGAGCGTAAAGGCGGCAAGGGTCAAGCATGACAATGCACGGGGAATCTTTTCGGAACGCTGGGATCTATACGCGAGCATAGACATTATGCCTATGAATGATACCGGCGAACCTTGGATGACCCCTGAAGTATTTCTCGCTCATCTCGGACGGCGGATGCAACAGCAGGAGAGCTATAAGCGTTTTGCCTAGCTGCTTTCAAAACACCTCCGGCGCAGCTCTTTCATAGGGCTGCGCCGTTTTTATATTCTTTTAATCCCGGCCATTTATGATAGGTGTATGAACGCACCTATGAGAGCGGGAGAGATTTCTTTTGGCGTGGCCGCAGCATTTCTTTTTGGGGTATTCGCGACCAATATGGGTTGGAATATCTTGTTAATCGGCATGGCGGGAATTGTTTCTATGGCGGCAACAGTATTTTTCATTCAAACGAAGGGATTTTGGAAATACGCCATACTCTTTTTCTTTGCGGCCGCCACAGGCGTTCTCTACTATCATGCCTATGTTTACTGGCAAGCGGCGCATACCCATATGCCGACCGGAAAAGAAACGGCGTTTTTTGGCATCGTGTCGGAGGAACCGAAGGCGGCAGGCAATTTCACGATGCTGGTCATGGATCTTTCACGCCCTTACGCCGGTACGTTGGATATTTTTACAACGCCGAACAGCCAATTCCATTATGGCGATCAACTGTGGATAAAAGGAACCGTGAATATTTCAAAAGATGCGGGCGGGCCTCCGACAATTTTTTACCCGCAGCTGCGAGTCGTCGCGCACCATGCAGGCTTTTGGCTCGAAGAAATTTTGATTGATATGAAAGAAGATATTGTCCGAAGGATCGCACAGGCACTCCCGGCAGATCAGGCCGCGCTTTTGGCGGGAATTCTCATCGGTACGATCGGCGCGGTAAGTGCCGCGCTCAAGGCACAGATGGAAACATCGGGCACATCGTATATCGTCGGCATGTATGGGTACAAAATTGCGATCATTGTTTTTGCGATCACTGCCGCTTTAAAGGGTCATCTGTCGCGGAAGGCGTTATTAGGAATCACGTTTATCGCGATCGCGCTCTTTGTATTTGCATCGGGCGGCACTGTTTCCGCGATCCGCGCTGCCATCATGGGCTCGTTCGCCATCGTCGCACGCGGAACAGGAAGGGTATTCAGCGCGCGGAATACGATCACGTTCGCGGCAACGGGCATGGTGCTCATGAACGCCAGCGTTCTTACGGACGCAGCGTTCCAATTGTCGTTTCTCAGTTTTCTCGGGATCTGTTATCTCGGTTCGTCCATCGATCATTTTTTCCATTGGACCGATGGTGGGATGTTGCAATGGAAAGAACACGCGATGCTTTCGCTTTCCACCAATCTTGCGATCCTGCCGATCGTGATGAACACGTTTGGACAATTTTCACTGACATCATTTATTTCCAACGTTCTTATTATGATCCCATGGCTTGCGGTAATCATTTTCGGCACGCTCCTCGTTCTTTTTAGCGTTTTTTCGCCGGTACTCACATTCTGCGTAACGCAGATCGTGAGCATATTACTGCGCTATGAACTTTTTATCATTCGCATATTTGCCGCGTTTACGATTTTGATCCCGCCGATATTCGGCTCGGCTTTTGCGATCGCGCTCTATTATGGCGTCTTAATCATCTTTGCGCATTACTATGCCGCGCCGCCACAAAAAAATAATTGACGTCACGAGCGCGATCATTCTTCTTTCGCTCATCATGCTCGACGTGACGATGTGGAAGAATATGATCATGTCCGTCGTCGTAGCTACCGCACCACGCATCTATTTTTTGCCGGTAACGCACGGTGAGTCCGCGCTGCTTGTGCTACCCGGTGATGTGACCGTGCTTACCGATGCTGGTTCCGACAGCGCCGTCGTCGACGATCTTCAAAAAATAGTGCCGCCTGGCGACGGGTCATACATCGACCTCGCGATCATTTCGTATCCGCAGGTCGCCGATTATGAAGGCTATCAATATCTTCTTGAACATTATAATATCGGCGCATTTCTTTATAACGGTCGGAGTGATGATGCGCACAGTGTCGAGTGGCAGCAATTGATGAGCGCCATTGCCGCAAAAAGGATTCCACTCATCACGCTCAATGCGGGGGATAGCATCCGCTATGGCACCGACGAAATAAATATTCTTTCGCCCGACACCGCATTCGCACATAGTGCAGACCCGGTCGATACGGGAATTGTCCAACGGGTGATCACACCGGAATTTACCGTTCTGCTTGCGGCCGATATCGGAACGAACGTGGAAGACGCCTTGCTCGCGCGGGGCGACGGCGCGGTTCCGGCGAATAGGAATGCGCATGCAGATGTGGACTCAGCTGTCGCAGATCTCCGCGCGGATATCCTCAAGGCGCCGTTCCCGGGGCTTGGCACTGCGGCAGGAGATGCATTTTTACGCGCCGTCGCCCCGCGGATCGTCGTCATTGCTCCGGGCGTCAAGAATACCCCGAGCGAGCCTACGAAGGCGATGCTCGCACATCTTGCGTCGTCCACGAAAGCAACCATTGTGGCTTCCGGTCATGGCGCATTTTTGTTGTATAATGAATAGACATGACACTTCTTATCAAGAATGTGCAGATTGTCGGCGGCACCCGCGCCGCGAGCGGAGGTTCGGATGTCTTCGTGAGCGACAGTAAGATCTCCGCGATCGGAAATTTTTCCAACAAAAAAGCCGACGTCATTCTTGATGGTCAGGGAGCATACTTGTGCCCCGGGTTTATCGATTGCAATACCGACTCGGACCATTATCTGACGCTGTTCGATAATCCGAGCCAGGAAGATTTTGTGCGGCAAGGGGTGGCGACCATCATGGGTGGCATGAGCGGCGCATCGCTCGCGCCAATTCTCTACGGCAGTCTTGAGTCTGTGCAAAAATGGGGCGATACGAATCGCATCAATGTGAATTGGCACACGATGGCGGAATTTTTGGCGGTGATGGACAAGCGTCCCACGGCGGTGAATTTTGGGACGCTCGTTGGCCACGCGACGGTCCGCCGCGCGATCGTGGGCGAAGCGCTCCGTGAACTTACAAAAAATGAACTAAATGTATTTGCCCGCACCCTCGAAGCTGCGCTTGCGGAAGGCGCATTCGGGCTTTCGACGGGACTGGGCTACGTGCATGCGCGGAAAACGCCATACACGGAGTTGCGTGCCCTCGCGGAGGTCGTAAAAAAATTCGGCGGGGTGTATGCGACGCGTCTCCGGCAGGAAGGAACGGGAATAAAAGAATCGGTAGAGGAGACCATCAAGCTTGCGCGCGAAACCGGCGTCTCCACGCTTATCAATCATTTTGCGCCGGTCGTCGGTGCGGAAAGAGAATATGAGGAAGCGCTTGCACTCATCGAAGACCTGCCCGCGGACGTCGATCTGCATTTTGATATCTCTCCGTCATCCAGCTCCTTGCTTCCGATCTATACTTTTTTGCCGGAATGGGCGCAGAACGGCGGGATCGGCGTGATGCGGGAAAACATCCAGGACCAATGGTTG
>DATKHM010000065.1:0-3886 GCA_035510235.1 Minisyncoccota bacterium
CTTCCCGGAATTTTTGGATTGGAAACACAACGCCGGCGATGACTATATGCGCATGCGCACCGCCGATACCGCGGCGTTCATCTCCGATGAGTTCATGAACCGCGTGCAAAACCACGAGCTGTGGTACATGTTCGATCCCAAGGAAACGCCCGATCTGATCGAGCTGTACGGCAAGGAATTCAGCGCCCGCTATGCGGAATACGTGGCAATGGCCGAAAAAGGACAGCTCCGGGTGTTCAAGAAGGTCCCGGCCGAGGAGCTCTATCGCCAGATGCTCACCTCTTTGCAGGCGACCGGCCACCCATGGCTCACCTGGAAGGATCCGATGAACCTCCGGGCGCTCAACAACAATACCGGCACGATCCACATGTCGAACCTTTGCACCGAGATCTGCCTTCCGCAGGACCGCGAGAACATCGCCGTCTGCAATCTCGCCTCTTTGAACCTCGCCACGCATGTGCATAACAAGCAAATCGACTGGGAGAATCTGGAAGAGAGCATCCGCTTCGCCGTTCATCAATTGGACAACCTGATCGACATCAACATACTTCCCATCGCGGAAGCCACCCACTCGGACCAGGAGAACCGCGCAGTCGGGCTCGGCGTGATGGGATTCTCCGACATGCTCGAGCAGATCGGACTTTCGTACGAGAGCGAGCACGCGCATAACTTTGCCGATAAATTATTCGAGTTCGTGAGCTACGTCGCGATCGACGAGAGCGCGAACCTCGCCGCCGCCCGCGGAAGCTACAAGAATTTCAAAGGCTCGGGGTGGTCAAAGGGCATGGTGCCGATCGACACGGTAAAGACGCTTGAGGACGGACGCGGCATGACGCTGACCGTTGCGAAAGAACACCGCTATCGCGGATTGAACTGGGACGCGCTCCGCGAGAAAGTCAAAAAAGGAATGCGCAACGCGACGCTCATGGCAACCGCGCCGAACGCGAACATCGGGCTCGTCGCGGGAACCACGCCGGGCATCGATCCCCGCTTCGCGCAGGTCTTCTCGCGCAACAAGATCTCCGGAAAATATCTCGATCTTAATCACAACCTGGTGAACGACCTGAAGAACATGGGCATCTGGGAAAAAGTGAAGGATCGGATCGTTGCCGACCAGGGCGACATCTCGGCGATCGATGAGATCCCCCAGCACATCCGCGATATTTATAAAACATCGTTCAGCACTTCGCCGTATGCATTCATCGAGGTCGCCGCGCGTGCGCAGAAGTGGATGGACCAATCGCTCTCGCGCAACATGTATCTCGAGACGCGCGACATCAATGAGATGATGGACATCTACGCGACCGCGTGGAAGAAAGGATTGAAGTCCACATACTACCTGCACATGAAGCCGCGCCACACCGCGGAGCAGAGCACGGTGCGCGTGAACAAAGCGGAGCAGATGGGCAAGCGCGGATTTGCCGCAGTGATGGAGGCCGCTGCCGAAGCGCCGGCGGTTGAAGAACCGGCACAAGCGCCCGCCGCTCAGCCGTTCACCGTCGTCGATGCCGTCGCATCATTTGTCGGTGCGCCAGTCATGGCAAGCACGGCGGAAGCAAAGCTGGCCACGCTCATCGAAGCAACTCCCGCAAAAGCATCAACGCCGGTCAAGCAGGATGCGCCGGCAGTAAAGCCTACTGCGCCAAAGGCAGAGTCACACACCCATACGTCATCCCCCGCCGCGAATACCCCGCGCATCATGCCTCCGAGCGATCCGATGGAACAGTTCATTTGCGACAGTTGCCAGTAGAAACCCTGCGGTTGTAATAGAGGAAAAAATAAGATAATCTAACTCAACAAAACCATGTTGATCGGCAAAGCATCCCCGGAGGATATGAACCTCCATCCCATTCAATACCAGTGGGCATACGACCTCTACCAGCAGGCGGTGCGCAACACATGGTTCCCGCATGAGATCGCGCTCAAGGAAGATCTCTACGACTGGGAAAAGATGACGGACGACGAGCGCCACGCGGTGAAGTTCCTTATGGCATTCTTCAACCCGGGCGAGCTTATCGTCAACCGTTCGATCGCGCTTGGCATCTATCCGTATTTGAAATCGCCGGAATGCCATCTCTATCTCGCCAAGCAGATGTGGGAAGAAGCGAACCATTGCGTCGCGTTCGAATACGTCTTGGAAACATTTCCGCTCGACCGCTCGAACGTCTTCAACCTTCACCTCGACACGCCTTCCATGAAAGCGAAGGAAGATTATATCAACAAGTACATGCGGCGCATGACGGAAGATACGCTCGATGTCGAAACGCCGGAGGGCAAAAAAGATTTTATCCGCAACCTCGTCGCGACGAACATCGTCATGGAAGGCATCTGGTTCTACAGCGGCTTCATGGTGGTGCTTTCGTTCCGCCAGCGCAACCAGCTCCGCAACTTCGGTTCAATGATCAATTGGGTGATCCGGGATGAATCACTTCACCTCAAGTTCGGCATGAACCTCATACAAAATATTCTCGAAGAGAACGGCGAATTGTTGACGAAAACATTCGCGGACGAAATAAAACAGATCATCACCGAAGGCGTGGATCTTGAGGTCAACTACAACAAAGATCTTTTCCCGCGCGGTATCCTCGGCCTGAATGCAGACTACGTCAACCAATATGTGCAGTACGTCGCCGACCGCCGCCTCGAGGAGCTCGGCATCGGCGCGCACTACGGTGCAAAGAATCCCGCCAAATGGATGGCCGGCGCGACGGACGTCCTTGAGCTTGTGAACTTCTTTGAAGCGCAGAACACGAGCTACGAAGTGGACGGCCACGCCACCGATAAGCATAAAAAATCCGAGTAATTAAAAAGTGCCCTTCGCCGACCGGCAGATGATAGTTCGGCGGATTTGTCGGTGGCGTAGTCTGTTATAATGGAAAAGATAATGAATCTTAAGACTATTCTTATTACGCTGACGTGCGTCGCGGTGGTGCTCGGCCTCATCACGTTCTACATTGTGTTCTATGGTGGCGGCGGGACGTACGTAGTGAGTTCCGCGCTCGGCCCGGATGCGGATATCTTTGCGACCAGCACTGCAGGCGCGAGTCCAACGGCGAGTTCCACCGCGTCGTCCACGCTCGCGGACGCATCTTCATCCGCAAGCTCCACCATATCGTCCTCATCAACCTCCGCGACGATCGGCACGGCGCCCGTCACATGGACACAGGGAAATGAAACCCTGTCCATCACCGGCGCGTCGATCGCGGGCACCCAGCTCACACTCGACGTTCAGGTGGTCATGGGATCCGTCGGCGAATGCGTGCCATTGAATTTACGACTGATCGCCGACGAGGAGGGCGACCTTTCCCCGCCCATCACGCCGCAGTTCACCTTTCCCGACACCGGCACCTGCAACGGGACGCCGGGCGAAACATACAGCGCCCAGCCGATCGTCTTCACCCTCGCCGACCCTGGCGCGTTCCCCATCGTCCTTACGACCGGCGGCGTGGCGAATATCCTCTTTGAGGTCACCCAGAACCCCGACGGCAGCCTGAGCGTGCAACTGCCGCCACAGTCGGATTAGCGGAATCAGATCCCCGCCTCTGTTTCCGCATGACAGTTCTTGCACAGCAAGACACACTTCTTTGCCTCTTTTAAAATTGTATCCCAGGCATAGCAAAGACCTTTAATGCTTAATGAGAAAATTTTTTTGGAAGGATCGAGATGATGAAAATCCAAAGCTCCGATATATTTTTTATATCTGCATCGTTGGCATTGTCCACCGAATAGATTTACCAATTTTTGTTTCTTATTGCGTCGGCTGATAATCACCCATTGAGAGGCGCACTTACCGCACCGAAGAGAGCCCCCTGGGCGGACGATACCAGTGACCTTCCCATGTTTGGAACAATTCATTGTTTTCATACCTCTATAGAATATAGCCTAG
>DATKHM010000066.1:0-13052 GCA_035510235.1 Minisyncoccota bacterium
ATTTTTGATGATGCGCTTCGTCTGAACGCGGCGACTTCGACCACTCGCCCGCCTCCCCATTTCACGTAATTGATTAACGGAATGTAATCGCCGTCGCCGGTCACGAGGATAATGACGTCCAAAAACGGCATCATGCGAATAACATCCACCGTGAGACCTACGTCCCAGTCGCCTTTTTTCATTCCGCCGGCGTAGATTTGAAGGTCTTTCATCCGCAATTCAAGCCCAGCTTTTTCGAGTGCTTCAAAAAAACTCGCTTCAGAAGAAGGGCCGCCGTTAGCATCACTGCCATTTGCAGAAGCCGGCGCTAAGGACACTGCTGCTGCCTGGTCCTTCTCCGCCATACGCGCGTGCCCGCGCGCCTGTTGCGGCTCAACGCCTTCGCTCCGCACAACGTACGCCATCGCGCGGATCAATTGCCGACCGCCGACAAGATGTTTGATAAGCTCCGCGTAATTGACGCGACCCTGATAAAGATTTTTTGCTGAGTGGTAAAGGTTCGACACATCAACAAAAATCCCAACCCGCTGGTTGGAATAATTGGTTTCCGGCTTCATTATCTTTTAAGATCGAGCTTCTTGATCAATTTTTCGTACAAAGAAGGCTCGTGCTTCTTCATATACGCGAGCAGTTTTCTGCGCTTCGATACCATCTTCAAAAGACCACGGCGGGAGTGGTTATCCTTCGGATTTTTCTTGAGGTGTGACGCCAATTCGTCGATCTGGCGCGAGGTCATCGCAATCTGCACCTGGGCAGAGCCGGTGTCCTTATCGTGTTTCTTGTTCTCCCCCACGATGCGGGATTTTACTCGTTTAGTAAGCATTATATGTGATGATACGGTAATATCGGAAAATTAGCAAGGGATAGGCGCTCCCGTATCATGCCTCACCTAGACTTCAAACTAAAGATCGAATTTCTTCTCTTGATCCTTTCTTTTTTGATCTAAAATCGGATCCAGCATTTGTGGAATTCCGCCGATCCCCGATGTTATTTTAAATCCTAAGGCTTCTAACTGCCCCCGAGCGTCATCTCCGTTTTTCATTTTGGAACTGAATAAGTCGAAGGTGGCGACATTGCCATCCTTATCTATGAAGTTATATTTGCCTCCTCCGGCAGGCCAAAGCATTCCTATATTTTCAAGAAGAACCTTTTTTAATTTCTCGTCCACTTCGGTTGATTCGATCGGTAAAAGAACGTTTTTGTCTTTATGAATTAATGCTTCCACATTTTCCACAACGTCTTCGGATTCCGGCTCTGCGTTGGGCTGTATAGGTTCTTTTTCCATATAAAAAGATTAACTTCTAACGAGATCTTCTGTCAAGCCTTGCTTCTCTTTTCCCCGTTTTACGACAGATAAGCGTATAATAAAAATATGAGAGATATGGAGAAACCGCGGACGGAGATCGAGCGTCTGCTTCAGGACTATTTGAACTATCTCGAGATCGAGAAAAACCGGTCGCCGAAGACGAGCGAGAACTATAAACATTATCTCGGCGAGTTTTTTAAGTTCTCAAAAGTGTCATCCCCTGCAGAGATCACGGACGGCGTGGTGCGCGAGTTCCGCGTGGCGCTCGCGCGGCGCGATATCAAACGCGTGACACAGGGATATTACGCGATCGCCATCCGCAATTTTTTGAAGTACCTCGCGCGGCGCGATATCAAATCGCTCGCTGCAGAAAAGATCGAGCTTCCTAAAGTGCCGGGGCGCCAGATCGACACGCTCGACTACGGTGACCTTGAACGCCTGCTCGCCGCGCCGAAGGGCGATTTGCTGCGCGACCTGCGCGACAAGGCGATCCTCGAGGTGTTCTTCTCCACCGGCCTGCGCCTCGCCGAGCTCTGTGCGCTCCCACGCGGGATCGATCTCAAGCGCGGCGAACTCTCCGTGCGCGGCAAGGGCGACAAACTGCGCGTGGTCTTCATCTCCGACTCCGCGCGCGAAGCGGTCAAAAGATATATGACCAAGCGCGGCGATGCGGAAGAAAAATTATTTGTGAGTTTAGATCGGGCAGGTAAGGTTATCGGCCCCATCACTCCGCGCGCCGTCCAGCGCCTCGTCGCCGCGCGCGCGGCACAGGCCGGCATCCCCAAACATATCCATGCGCACCTCTTGCGCCACAGCTTCGCCACCGATCTTCTCGTGAACGGCGCTGACCTGCGCTCCGTGCAGGAGCTCCTCGGCCACGCGAACATTTCCACCACGCAGATCTATACTCACCTTACCAACAAACAACTACGCGAAGTGCACCAGGCATTTCATGGGGCGAGAAGAAAGGAGGGCTAAACTTCTCTTTATAGTGTGCCCAGGAGAGGACTTGAACCTCCACGCCTTTCGGCATCAGCTCCTAAAGCTGACGTGTATGCCATTTCACCACCTGGGCTTTATCTACATTTTATGCCTTCTTTTGCTAAGTATAAGCTACCTTGCGCAATTTGACAATATAATTCATATATGGTAACGTATTGGCAGTAGTATTGTCATCATCCTACACTACACAAGTTTAGGTTTGGGTTCAAAAAATCCAGAAAAAAGAAAAGGAAGAGGTGAGAGAAATGGCAGATGCAAATAAGACGGAAGAGAAATGGTGGTTGTGGGGCTTAATAAGCTCCGCCATCGTCGCGCTTGGACTGGATGCCTGGGTAAAAGCCTGGGTAAAAAAGTTCGTAGCAGAACGTTTAGGACCGGTTGCCGGCGTTGTTATTCAACAGAATGCCTATGTCGACAAGCGGGCAGAGCTCCTGGAGGACTTCCGCATCATGAGGAAAGAAGGGAAGAATATCGACAAGCTGATCCAGCGGCATGCGAAATCCATGCAGCCGAAAAAGCCTGACGAGAAGGACTCCTATATGAATCCTCCCGAATATCTTTTTGTGGAGTTTCTCCGCAAGATCCCTTGTACCCAAGAAGGGGGGCGGCGGGAGACACTGCAATACCTCAACGACCTGGAAGATCTTGAATTTTACCAAATGCTCTATCTGCTGGAACACGATGTTGTGATTCAGTGGATCGACACTGCCCGCAGACGCGGTCGTAAGATTACCGGTGCGACCATCAACAAACTAAAAGAGTTGGTGCGTCGTTCTGCAAACACTGCTGGCACTGGCATCAAAAAAGGATTCCAAGGCCTTGATAGAGCCGCCGAAGGGTTGGCTCTCCACCTCGGTCAAATTAATGACCGACTCGAAGCAGCAAGAACGGGAGGTAGGTCATGATCCAGTTATTAAAAGAAATGGGCAGGATCATTTATGAGCTTGCCCTCGCCGTTGGAACCCTCGCCAGCAAGTTCTTTCGCATGACAATTGCGATCCTTGCAATCTGGCCGGTACTGATGATTCCCTGCAGTTTGCTTCCCTATCACTTTGCGGTGATAGTGACGCCCATCGCAGCCTTCATCCCTCTGTTCGCCATTGTAGTCCTGGCGATCATCTTATTTAACCCGCTCGCCTTTGCTATATTGGCAGCGGCTTACCTTACCTCTATTGGACGAAGTGCTCTTTTATTGCTTTGTGCCATCATTGGCGCCGAGCTTACTATAGGAGTCTACTTCGCCTCAGTGCCAGTTTCGCATGCTCGGGGACTTGTCCCCCTCTTCGTACTGGCGTCTACGGCATACGGCTTCCTGTGGCTTTCCGGAAGGGCTAAGTTAGTGCAAAAGCTACTCTTGACCCTTATGGTTATTCTTACTCTCGTCTTTATTTTCAAGGGCACAGGCGCCCTCTGGAATAAAGCTGAGAGCGTGCTTGCCAGTGAATTGCCGGCTCGGCAGAGTAACGCTAGCACGCCGGGTCCAAAACCTTCACCAGATTCACCTGAACAAGTGGCAATCCCAAAGCCTGTGACTCCGCCACAACCGGCGAAATCACCGGCCACGGCTGCATCGCGGCTGTCGGAAACTTCCGCTGATCCAGACCAAGCGCAAGCTCAGGTACCGGAACAGGTTACCGAGCAAGAATGTCCCTTGCCTGCACCAATCGAGTACGGAGATTTCTCCGTAACGGTCACGCGTTGCGAAACGCGTGGAAACCAGGTGCGCCTCTCTGGCAAGATCCAATACGACGGATCAGAGAAGGTGAATCTGTCTTTCCACCCGTTCAAGATGTATGACGATGCGGGCAATATCTACGTCGTTCAGAGCGCCCGATTCGGGAGTTCTGAGAATTTCGGCGTAGGGCACTCTGGACAGTGGATGTACCCTCACACGTTCATCGCATTTTCCTTGAACGTGGGACCGAAGGATGGGAGCCTGCCTCCCGCGACGGCGGCAACCCTGATCATGCCCTGCAGTGATCTGCTCGGCGGACAGGTCCTCCTGAACTTGGCCCTCAAACAATAATGCACTTTTACGGTCCCCCGGTAGCTTCGGCTACTGGGGGATTTTTCTTATTTTAAAATTCCGTGCGTGCTCAGGCGCGTGCTGCTTCGGTAATCAAAAAACCCCTGATCGGGGCTTTTTGGAACCTTGTAAAAAGGATCTTGTTGTTAACAAGAACTGACCCCGCTTGCGCCCAAGAAGCTTCCCACAACGAGCGGAACGGCCTTGGCCAAAAGCGCAACGCCGATGGCGATCGCCGCATAGAGCAAGGTTTGTCCGGCGGTCTTTACCTTTTCCGGATCACCGGCTGCGGTGAGGTATCTGAATGCCGCGACAATGACGAATATGACGGCGAGGATGATAAGGAAGTAGAACGCCCACGCGAAAACCGTGCACAAGAGCTGGAGAACCGATTGCAAACTGGTGACATTCCCCTGGGGAACGTTTACCCCTGATGGAGGGCTCGGAAGCTGCTGCGCGAACGCAAGCGCCGGGATTACCAACGCGATGATCGACGGGCTGAATTCCTTTGCAAAATTGACTATTTTCTTCATAATTCAATGAGTTTTAGAGGATGTTCGACCTTTCTAAGGTACTTTTCGAGAATACCACGATGGATAGGATGAGGCAATATCCTATAAGCCTATGCCAGTACAGACATCATTGAGGCTGGCGCCTGGATTTGAGGGGAAAAGACTCCCTACGAGATCCGGCACGGCGGTCGCCAAGAGAGCGACTGCTATCCCGACCGCGGCGTAAGTGATCGTTCTCCTTGCCTTTGTGATCTTTTCAGCATCATCGTCGGACGTAACGTAGTAGTATGCAGCCAAAAGGATCATAATGACCGATATCACAAGAACGATCCAAAAAAAGTAAGCAAGAAAAGAACAAATGACAGCAGTCAGTCCCGAGACATTGGTGATACTCTGCCCGGGAAGTTGCTGCACCTGCGCATGCGCAACCGCCCCCAAGAATAAGCTCAAAGCCCCGCCGAGCGCCATCTTTGAAAAAGGAGACGTCGCAAACCACGCTTTCACTCTTTTCATTGAAGCATAAGATGTTAATTTTATTTCGACCATTTTCTTATATCCAGTATTGCATATCTTTCCCCAAAAGACCATATTACGCACCGGTGATAAAACTTTTAATGATGTTCGTAATGCTTCCGGCGACGAGCGCGATGGCAAACCCGACCGCCGCATACAGTATCGTCTTCCTTCCCTTAGAAACCTTTTCCGGATCTCCGGACGAAGTGATCAGCTGGAAAGCCCCGACGAGCACCATGATGGTGCACAAGGGCAACGCGATGTCCCAGAATAAGAACACCGCAACTGCCGTTGCCACGCTCGTGAAGCTTTCGCTGCCCCCCAGCGGATCGGTAAGACAAATAGCAGGAGGCGTGCAAACTGTCGCAGCCCGAGCCATAGTTGAGATGAACAAGGAAAAAATCGTGGCGATTCCCGCTACCCAGAACTTTTTTGCCATCTTAAACATTGTATTTATTATAGCAAATTTTATTTATAGTGTCGGAGGGCCTCCGCAAAAACTCAGCGGGAAGCTTTGTCCGACATACTGGTCCGACACATCCGCTGGCACTCCCTCATACACATTCAACTTGCACGCATCCTTTTGTGAAACGCCTAGCGCGCTAAGAAGAGCGCTCTCCGCAGCCTGGCGCGCAGCCTCAAGAGGAGTGGAAAGAAGCGCGATTCCAAAGCTGCTGTCGGAAATGTTGTATGCAATCACGTAATCCGGCGTGTCTGTGACGGCAACCGTCTGCTGATCCTGCGTAATATAGGCGGCGCTCTCATAAAAATTCTTGACCGTCACGCTTCCCTGGCTCGTGCCGATCGTGATCGTAGTACTCGTGGGGACCACAAGTGGCGTGCTTGTAGAAACGGGGGGAAGAGTTCCCGTTGGCGGTGGCGTTGTGCTACTGACGGAATTTTTTTGAACAAGTAAAAATATTCCAAAGGCAATCAGGATAAGGGCAATCAAGCTGGCGAGGACGATGATTATTTTTTTCATTCCTTTATATTATAAACCACATTTTGTATGAGTGCTCCACGCGTTCCACGTTTGCCCGTTTTTTGAAAGGGCGCATGCTTCAGTAATGTTTGCTTGGATATTTTTGGCCGCGGCAGCACACTCGTTATAAAGTTCCTGATTAGTGATGGTGCTCGGCCCGCACTGCGATGGGTTGGTTTTTGAGCATACCCCGGGAAGGTGCCATGAGTGATCGAAGGCCTGCTGACAGGGTATGTTCGCATCCGGCCCGGAATGGGGAATATTATTTGCCGTAAGATTGATCTGGAAAAGGCCGATGGAAACCGGCTGGCCGCTGGTAGATTTATCTCCTCCCGCAAGCGGGTTGTCGCTGCTTTCTGCGCTACAAATCTCGGCTGCTGCAGTGGCATTGCTCCCCATGCAGGTATTTTGAAGATTTGCCGTGGTGCATGCGCCTTGTTGCGGAACGGTGCAACTTCCGTTGCCGCTCGGACCATTGGGGCCTCCCGGCGGATTGCCGGGCACCGATATGCTCGATATATTCACCGGCGTAAGCCCAGGCAGATTAAGATTAAGGAGTTGGGGATTGATGACGCTTAATATAAAATACGCCCCCACCAATAGCAACAATCCCAGGAGCGCAGCTTCAATCCATTCTTTCGCATCGCTTTGTCCCGAGGGATTCCCTGCGGAAGCCATATACTTTACTCCTCCATACACCACGACCCCAAAGGCAAGGACTCCGCCGATCATCAATGCAAACTGGTAGAAATTGGCGACGAAGGCGCCGGGGGCGCCGGTTCCCGCAGCGGGAGAATAGGTGCCAGGGACGCTGGTGCTTATGGTTATTTGTGTTTGCGCAAAGGCGGCAGAAGCGATAAGTAAGCCAATCCCCAAGATTAAAATGCTTAAAAAAATATGTCTCTTTTTTGTAGAAAAAGATCCCATTATTGTGTCTGGCAGGTGCCGGGATTGGTATTGAATCCCCCGATCGCGGTCACGTTGAGGACGTAGAGAACTGTGTTAATGAGAAGATACGAACATAAAACAATAACGAGCCCGATAACGGTTCCCAAAAGAATCTTTTTGCCGGTTTCGAGCGTTCCGGGGTTCGCGCCGGAAAACATGATCATGATCCCTCCCCATACGACCATAATCGGCGTGATAATAAATATTGCGATTGATATCGCAAGATAAATGATATTGATGAAAGTCTCGATAAGGTCGCAAAGATTGGTACACGCGGCCGGTTGGCCACCGGTTGGCATGGCTACTTGGTTATTCTGATTAGGATTCGTCGGAGTATTTGTAAGATAATCTCCCGTGCACCACACGATCGGACCCCAGAATCCGGTTGGCCACAAAGATGGAGTGGACCACGGAGTACCACCCGAGGAAGCAAATGAAACCACCGGAAAAACTGCTGACGTGCCAACGACAAGTATCAACAGTATCTGCGCGAGGGTCTTTTTTATATCCATAAATAGTGTTGATGAGTGGCCGGCTTAATTTCCTATCGCGTTCATCGCCGTCTGCGCCTGGTTAAGCGCGGTCGTGGAATCGGCGGCACCGTTCAGAACATTTTCTATCGCCGTATTCATGATGCTGTCGATAGTCTCACTGTTCGATTCGTGCCATGACTGCGCAGTGAGCGCCTGCGACGCGAAGACTGAGAGCGCGGGGTTTGTTTGATCCGCCGCGATCACTGACCGCAACGCCGGCGGTGCGCCCGTATCCTTCGTATATATGTTCTCATCCGCGGCCGATGTCGTCAAATTGATGATGAAGTTCCATGCGCCGGCGATCTGGGTGCTGTCCCGCGAGACCGCGAGACCGTTGTATTTTGGATAGTTGACCGCCACCGTCGCGTTCGCCGGCTGAGGCATTGCGGACACGCCATAGTTGAGGAACGGCGCCGCGGCGGTAATAGCCGGGAGTGCGGAAGAATAATCAAAGATGACCGCGGTCTTGCCTTGCTCGAAGCTCGCAAGCGCGCTCCCCATGCCATCGTTCCATGTATAATTCGAATCATTCGCGTTCGCGAACTGTAAATAATAGTTGAAGGCGTTGAGGCCGGAATTATCCACGCCGGCACTGCCGACACCGCCCGTGCCCGGGCTGTTATTCGTGCTTCCGCCCGACGCGAATGTCACGGTCGTTCCATCGGTGGACGTCATCTGCGCGCCGTTCTGCATCATCAAGAGAAAAATAATATCGGGGGCGTTATAGATGCTCGCTTCCGATCCGCCGAGCGCGAGCGCGGCCTGCGTGATCTGGCCCTGCGCGTTCGTCACGCGCAGTTGCGGCAGGTCGGCCTGGAGACCCTCCCACGTGGTAGGCACCGTCGCGATGCCGGCCGTGTTGAACAGATCTTTGTTATAGATCATTGCAAGCGTGTCGATCGAAAGCGGCAACGCATAGATCTGGCCGCCGGAAACAAAATCCTGCGCGACGACATCCGGAAAGTCGCTCTGCAATGTCACCTGATTGAACTCCGTCGAAAGCGTGGCGGGGATCGGCGCGATGACACTTTGCCATTGCGAAAGATCGCGGTTGCTTATCTCGAAAACGTCCGGACCGGTGCCGGCGGCGAGCGCCGCGAGGAGTTTCTCGCGGTACTCACTCGGATCGATCTGCACATAGGTGATGTGCGACTGCGTTCCCGAACCGGGCCCGGCGTACGATTGGATCAGGTCATTGAACGCGGTCGTGCTATCCGTTCCCCAGATGATGATCGTGATCGCTTGTTGCGAGGCGCTTTTGGTACGAATATTCAGGAAGAACACGATCGCACCGATGAGCACCACAAGTACGACTCCTCCGATAATGATAATCTGCTTTTGAGAGAAATTTTTGGGCATCTATTAAATCACCACCGTTCCCGCCACGCGATCACCGCCTTTAAGATTCATGATGTGAACTCCTTGCGCGGAACGTCCGGTCTTACGGACCGTCGCGATCTCCGTGCGGATCATTTGTCCTTTGGCCGAAAGGGCGAATATCTCCTTCTCTTCCGAAACGACGTGCGCGGAAACAACGGCTCCCGTCTTCGCCGTCACTTCGGCCGTCTTGATCCCCGAACCACCGCGACTCTGCACTTTGTATTCCTTGAGCGATGTCTGCTTGGCAAATCCATTTGCCATGACCACAAGCAACATCGCATCATCTCCCTTTATTATATCAAAGCCGGCAACTTCGTCGTTGTGTTTTTTGAGTTTGATCGCGCGAACGCCCGCCGCGGTGCGGCCCATCGGGCGCACCTGCTTCTCGTCAAAGCGGATCGATTGGCCCTGCCGCGTCGCGAGCACCACCTGCTCCGCGCCGTTCGTAAGCCGCGCCCACTTGAGCTGATCCCCCTTCTTGAGCGAAAGCGCGATGATGCCGGTGCGCCGGATGTTCTCGAAATCTTCAAGCGGCGTCTTTTTGATGATGCCCTGCTTCGTGACCATCATCAGATATTTCTTCTCAGCTTTGCCCGCGCTCTTAGCCGCGCCGATGCCCTTTGCGGAATAATTCACGATCGCGCTCACGTTCTCGTCCGCAGGCAATTCCAAAAAGTTCTGGATGGCCTTGCCCTTGGATGTGCGCGTCGCCTGCGGGATCTCGTAAACTTTCGTCTGGAACACGCGGCCGCGATCGGTAAAGAAGAGCACGTTGTCATGGGTGTTTGCGCTGAAGAAGTGCGAAAGGAAATCCTCGTCGGCGACCTCGGAGCCGATCAAGCCCTTTCCGCCGCGGCGTTGGACCTTGAAGGTACTCGGTGGCAACCGCTTAATATATCCACCGCCGGAGACAGTAACAATCGCTTCTTCCTCCGGAATGAGGTCTTCGTCGCTTACGGATTCCACCGCGCGACCGACGACCTTCGTGCGCCGCTCGTCGCCATATTTGTTCTTGAGCTCAACCACCTCGTCCTTAATTATTTTTAACACCCGGGCGGTGCTCTTTAATATAGATTTAAGCTCCTCGATGAGCGCCTTTTTTTCTTTGAGTTCCGTTTCGATCTTCAACCGCTCGAGCGCGGCAAGTGTCTGCAAGCGCATCTCAAGGATTGCGGTCGCCTGGAGCGCGCTCAGTTTGAAACTCTTGATGAGGTTCGCATGCGCGACCTCTTTATTTTCCGACTTTCTGATCGTCGCGATCACGCGATCGATCGCGTCGAGCGCGATGGCGAGGCCTTCCAAGATATGCGCGCGCTCCTCCGCCTTTCGCAGGTCGAACTTCGTGCGGCGTGTGACGATCGTCTTGCGATGTTCAAGATACTCGGCAAGGATATCCTTCAGCGTGAGCAAGCGGGGCTCGATGCCGTTTACGAGCGCGATCATATTATAGTTGAAATTCTTTTCGAGGTCGGTGTGCTTATACAGCCAGTTCAACACTTTTTGCGGGGCAACATCGTTTTTAAGCTCGATTACAATGCGCATGCCCTCGCGGTCGGATTCGTCGCGCAAATCGCGGATGCCTTCGATCTTTTTATCCTGTGCAAGTTCCGCAATGGTCTTAATGAGCTCCGATTTATTTACCTGATACGGGATCTCGGTGATGACGATATCGAACTGGCGGCTGTTCTTCTTCTCTACTATCTCCGCCTTCGCGCGAGCCATGACGGCGCCGCGGCCGGAAACATACGCTTCTTTGATAGCCTTCGCATCGTAGATGATGCCGCCCGTCGGAAAGTCCGGGCCTTTAATGAACTGCAAAAGGTCCTCGCTCGTGGCATCGCCATTGTCCGCCAGGTGCAGGATCGCATCGGCGACTTCGTTCAGGTTATGCGGCGGGATGCTCGTCGCCATACCGACGGCGATACCGAGCGCGCCGTTCAAAAGAAGGTTCGGCAATTTTGCCGGGAACACGGTCGGCTCATTGCGCGTGCCGTCGTAGTTCGGGATCCAGTCAACCGTTTCCTTCTCAATGTCCGCCAGCATCTCATTCGAGATCGCGGCGAGCTTTGCCTCGGTATAACGCATGGCAGCGGCCGAGTCGCCGTCAACGGAGCCGAAGTTTCCCTGTCCGCGCACGAGCGGATAGCGCAACGAAAAATCCTGCGCCATGCGTACCAACGTGTCATATATAGAGGAGTCGCCGTGCGGGTGGTACTTTGCCATCGTTTCTCCGACCACGTACGCCGACTTGCGGAACTTTGCGGTGGAGAGAACGCCCATGTCCCACATAGCCCAGAGCACGCGGCGATGGACCGGCTTCATACCGTCGCGGACGTCGGGCAACGCGCGCGCGACGATCACGGACATCGCGTAGCTAAGATACGAGTCGCCGAGTTCTTTGGTTATTTCCTGTGGTTCCATGTCTGCCATAATAATAGTAGTGGAAATTTTGCTTAATTACTTTGGGGCTGAATATTATATTGCGACGGACTCCGGAAAATATTCACGATCGATCCAAACCAGTTTTCCATATTCTGCCACAGACTGGGGCCACTCGCCGCTGCAGGAGCAATTGCGGGAGTGGTGACAGGAGCCGCTGGTACGGGCGCGACTGTCGGCGCAGTGGAGGTTGTTTGTGTGGGCGCCTGCTGGGTTGTTCCTTGAATAAGGCTATTGAAATACGTTACCCATACTCCAATGACGATGATCATGATAATAATAGTGGCGATGATAAGCACTTGTTTTTTTCTTGCATCACTCAGTGAGCGCAGTTCTTCCAACATCAGCTTGCGTTAAGGACCACCACGCGACCGCGGTCGGCGGCGATGTCCTTCTGTTTGAAGACGAATTTATCCATCTCCTCGCCCTTTTTGCCGAACGCCTTCAAAAAATCAGCAGGATCTTTATAGAAGCTCGGGATCACAACGCGCGCCTCAAGCTGTTTCGCGATCTTCGCCGCTACCTCCGGCTCCAAAAAATGTCCACCGCCCACCGGCAAGAACAAAACATCCGGCTCGGAGAATTCCTCCATCAGCGTCGCATCCATCGGTTTTGAAAGATGGCCGAGGAACACGAACTTCATGCCTTCCCACGAGACCGCATACGCCGTCTTCAAAAATTTCTCCGTCGATTCCTCCGCCACCGGAAATCCCAAGATCTCGATCTCTTTTTCTTCGTATTCCCCCGCGAACGAGATCACGACTTCGTCAGTCGGTTCTGCGGCTGCATCCACTTCCGTCGCCGTAAGCGTTTTCAATGTGACATCCGCTTTAAGCCTATTGTTTTCGGGATTCACAAGCACCGATGTTTCGCCGCTTTGCAACCGAAAACAGCCGTTTCCAAAGTAATTGATAACCATATATGGATAGATTTTAGCAGAGTTTTGGAGAAATTTCCAGTATAAAATGGCGGCCGCGCCTGCGGACCTGACCGGACTCGGACCGGTTTCCCCCGTTTGGTAAAAGCGGGATCTTACCATGTTAAACGACAGGCCCACATCCGCAGGCCGAGTCACCATAACGTAATGACGATTAAAACTATTTTAAAAAAATGGCAGAAATATAAGTGGCCACCGAGGTGGCCACTTATACCCAAACAGGAGACATGAGACCTGCGTCTATACAGACTCATTCCCGCTTCGTCTATAATAATAGCCCTCGCATACGATAAGTCAAAAACTTTTTAATGATTCTTTAATAATATATGCGCCAGGCAGGATTCGAACTCTTTTATCACCTCAAAGACATAGTGCTTTTGCAAGGGCACGACATGAGGTTTTCGGGGTATGCCGGAGGCGCGAAGGCGCCGAGGCGTAGCGATTTTTCAGCAGAAAAATACGCGACCCCGAAAA
>DATKHM010000067.1:0-6933 GCA_035510235.1 Minisyncoccota bacterium
ATCGGATTTCGGCACGAGCTATATTTTCAGTCCGCCCCCGATTTGCTCGGGCTGCCTGGAAACCGAACTCGGATTCCTATCGCTCGAGGATGGACGCTATCTTCCCGCAGTCGTCACCATCGCGCCGTTCACGAGCCACACGGATGTGAGCGTTCTCGTAAATGTCCTGGACTCTGAATCACCGCAACACAGTCGGGTAACTCATTTTGGCGATCGTTTCGACTTTGTGGTCCGACAGCAGATTGTGTGCAACGATCGTTTTGCTCTTACGCTCTCTCCGCGAGGAACTCTGTTTACGCGCGGCGCAGATGGCGGCAGAGCTGGCGGAACCGTTGCGGCGCAATATGCCGAAGGAAAAAATCTGGAAGTCGTGAACTTCACCTTAACCAAGGCGATCGGAGGGAATGCCTCATCGGACAATCCCAATACCGACTACCAAGGTTCGTTCGATTATTATCGGATGGTGGGCCGGAAGGGAGCGGCGATTTTTCTTGGACTCCAGCACGAAGTGTCGTCTGGTCAGCAGATGGTAAGCACCGAAGAAGGCTTGGTGATTCCATTTCGTAACGGACAGGTCGAAATTGCTGTCGAGCAGCTTGATCTTAACTCCAATCCGGAAACCCAATTTCAAGCACGGGCGATCGTGAACTGGGGGAAGATCCTGCATCTCAAAGATAAGTAGAAAGTACGCGCTGAAAACAAAGGCCCGGGGCAATGCTCCGGGCCGTTTCTTTGCCGAAAAAATCTGCTCCGGCGGTTCGATTCCTCTATAGAAATAACCAAACAGAAAAGAATGCTTTTTGCCGAACTATCCATCTTCAGGAGGCAAAAAGCATTCTTTTCTGTTTGCGGTAGCCCCAGGGGGAATCGAACCCCCATTTACGCCGTGAAAGGGCGCTGTCCTAACCATTAGACGATGAGGCCATGCGTGCTGCGGCACCGATGGCGATGATGCTATACTATAATAAAGCAAGGATTTTTAAAAGGTCGTGGCCGGCGAGCCGGCAAAAACATTAATGGAAATTTAATCATTATGTCTACACTGCTTTTTTGGTATGGGGGATTGGGATTCGTGATCCCTCGCATCGTTCTTGGCGCACTGCTCATTGTTCACGGATGGTCGAAGATAAAAGATCTCAGACAGAACGCCAAAAATTTCAGCGGCATGGGGTTCAAGCCGGGCGCGCTTTGGGGAACCATCGCGGCGCTCCTGGAATTTTTTGGCGGCATCGGGTTGGTGCTCGGACTATGGGTGCCATATCTGGCGCTTCTCTTTATGATCCAGTTCGCGGTGATCATTGTTTGGAAATGGTCTAAGAGGATGCCGTTCGTCGGCGGATGGGAGATAGACGCGCTCATCTTCGTGTTCTTCCTGATGTTCTTTACGTTGTACGGAGGATTTTTTCTCTTCGCCACCGGCGGCCTTTGATCGTGGTCTTTGATTTTTAACCCAACAGCGCTAACTTTAACGACGTTATATGAAACGCTTTTTTGAGATTTTGCCGGGGATACTGGCGTGGCTCACCCTGATATTCATGGTCCTTTTTTCGTGGCTCCTGCCGGTGTGGGTCTCTATTTTTATAATTCTCTTCGACATCTACTGGGTCTTGAAGACCGTGTATCTTTCGTTACACCTGCGGGCGACGTTCAGCGAGATGCGCCGCGTGATGAAAGTGGACTGGCTCGCGCGGATTCGCGAGGAGCTGCCGGCTGCTAGCGTGGCATCGGGGTTGACGCCGGGCGCATCTCCCACGCCGGCGTTCAACGACATCTATCATTTGGTGATCCTTCCGATGTATGACGAGCCGTATGAAGTTGTCTCTGAGAGTTTCGAAAGCCTGAAACGCGCCAACTATCCGAAAGAAAAAATGTTGGTGGTGCTGGCGCTCGAGGACGGCGCGGGCGATACCGCGCGCGAGACAGGAAAAAAATTACAAAACGAATATGGCGCGGCCTTCGGAAAATTTTTGGTGACGCACCATCCAGCGGGATTGCCGGATGAGATTCCCGGCAAGGGATCGAATGAAGTGTGGGCCGGCATGCAGGCGAAGCGGGAGATCATCGATCTTCCAACCTCAACGCACCCCGGGGGCATTCCCCCGGAACATGTCTTGGTTTCGGTATTCGACATTGACACGCAGGTGTTCCCGGAATATTTCAGCCGGCTCACGTACGTGTTTCTGAAGACCGAGAAGCGCCTGCGCGCGATCTATCAGCCGATCCCGCTCTTTACGAACAACGTATACGAGGCGCCGATGCTCGCGCGCGTCGTCGCGTTCTCGACGACATTCTGGCAGATGATGCAGCAGTCGCGGCCGGAGCGGCTGACGTCGTTCTCATCGCAATCCATTCCGCTCCAAACACTGCTTGACATCGGCTGGTGGCAGAAGGATATCGTGTCGGAGGATTCGCGCATTTTTTGGCAGGGATATTTTGCGTATCACGGCGATTTTCATGTAGAGCCGTTGTTCTATCCCGTTTCGATGGACGTGAACGTCGCACCCACGTTTTGGGCAACGATGAAAAATATTTACAAACAGCAGCGGCGATGGGGCTGGGGAGTCGAGAACATTCCGTACATGATGGAAGGGTTCCGGAACGACCCGCAGATTCCTGCGGCAAAAAAGCGCTATTGGACATTCAACGTGATCGAAGGATTCCATTCGTGGGCGACGAACTCGCTCATCATCTTCGCGCTCGGATGGTTGCCGCTCGCGCTCGGCGGCCGGCATTTCGGCCATTCTATTCTTTCATACGATCTTCCGCACATCACCCGATTCATCGTCTCGCTTTCGATGGTGGGCGTCGCAAGCTCTGCGGTCCTCTCCGTGATGCTTCTGCCCAAGCCGCCCGGCGGCCTGACCGTAAAAGATTATTCAATATTTATTTTGCAGTGGGTGCTGATGCCGTTCACGTTGATCATCTTCGGCGCGTTCCCCGGACTTGAGGCCCAGACGCGGCTGATGCTCGGTGGAAAATATCGGCTGGGATTCTGGGTGACGCCGAAGGGACGTTATTCCTGATGCACTCGCGCGCGGAATTCCTCCACTTTTTTCCGTAGCGCGACATTCTTTTTGAACTGCGGATCGGCGGTGACGGCTTTGATCGCCGCCTCGCGTGAATTTTTTACAAGCTCCGGGTCACGCAGGGCTTCCATCGCGATGTCGGGGAGTCCGGTCTGCACGTTACCGAAGAATTGTCCGGGGCCGCGCAGGGCAAGATCTTTTTCCGCGAGTTCGAAACCGTTCTTTGCCTCGAGGATCGCTTTGAGACGCGCGTTCGCCGCGCCCGTCTGCGAGTCCGCCATCAAAAAACAATATGACTGGTATTCGCCGCGCCCGACGCGGCCGCGGAATTGGTAGAGCTGTGCGAGGCCGAAGCGGTCCGCGCCCTCGATCATCATGATGGACGCGTTCGGCACGTCCACGCCGACCTCGACGACCGACGTCGCGACGAGGATGTCGAATTCTTTATCTTTGAACTTTTTCATCACGTCTTCTTTCTCCTTCGGCTTCATCTGGCCGTGCAGCATCGCGATGCGCAGATCGGGAAAAATCTTTTGTGAAAGCTTTTCGTATTCTTCCTTGACCGACTTCAGTTCCAGTTTTTTGGCGATGCCCGGCTCTTCTTCCTCCGCATCGATGCGCGGGCAGATGACGAACGCCTGCCGGCCTTCTTTTATCTGCGCGCGGATAAAGTTGTACGTCGCGGTGCGTTCGATGGGTGAGATGATCTTGGTCTCGATCGCTTTGCGACCGACCGGCAGTTCGGTGATGAGTGAAAGATCAAGGTCGCCGAAGACCGAAAGCATGAGCGTCCGCGGGATCGGTGTCGCCGACATGCTGAGGAAGTGGGGGATGGGCGCGCCGTTTTTAGTGCCATTCAACTCCGCGCGCTGGCGCACGCCGAAGCGGTGTTGTTCATCTATTATTACGAGTCCGAGCGCTGCGAACTCCATCGCTTTTTGGATGAGCGCGTGCGTGCCAAAAATGATGGATACTTCGCCGGCGGCGACTTTCTTATAAAATTCCGGTTTGGTTATTTTCGATTCCAACTCATTCCCGTAAAAAATATGCGCGCTGCTTCCGGTAATGAGTCCGATGACCGGTTGCTTGTCGAGCGCAAGCGCCGCGAAGAATTTTTTCATCGTCTCGAAGTGCTGGCGCGCGAGGATCTCCGTCGGCGCCATGAACGCGGTTTGGAGTCCGTTCTCCGACGCAACGACGGCGGCGATCGCGGCAACGACAGTCTTTCCCGATCCGACGTCTCCCTGCAGGAGCCGGTTCATCGGCCGCGCTTTCTCAATATCCTTAATAATTTCCCAGAGCGATTGCTTTTGCGAGTGCGTGAGCTCGAAGGGGAGCTTGGCGAGCATCGCCTTCACGCGCTCGATGTCGGCCTTGATGACCGGTGCGGATTCCTGCGCCAGCTTCATCTTCTGCTGCATATTCAAAATCTGGAGGAGGAATAATTCCTCGAATGAAAATCGCGCACGCGCCGCAGTCGCATCCTCGATCTGGCGTGGGAAGTGTATCGAGCGAATCGCGTCGTTCAGTTCCGGGAAGTGAAACTCCACGAGCACCTCGCGCGGGATCCATTCTTTTAATATCGGTTTTTTTCTAAAGAGCGATTGCGTGACGAAGCGGATCCCGCGCGAAGTGAGTCCGCGGGTCTCGGGATACACCGGCACGAGGCGCGCGGTGTGATTCATCTCCTGCGTCGCGGTGTCGCGCACGTGGATCACTTCATAAACGGGATTGCTGAAATATATTTCGCCTTCTTCCGACACGGATGCCTTTCCGGCAAAGTTCGCCGCGCGTCCGGTCTTCAAGACGTTCGCCACGTATGGCTGATTGAACCACACCGCGCGGATCGTGCCCGATTCGTCCGCGATCGTCGCCTCGACGATGCTCATGGCGCGCCGCCAGCTGCGTTTGGTCTGCACTTCTTCGACGATGCCCTGGATCGTAGCTTGCTGTCCGGGCTCGAGCTCGGCGATGGCATACACTTTGGTGAAATCTTCGTAGCGTGTGGGGAAGTGCCACAAGAGATCGTGAACAGTTTTGATACCCATCTTTTCAAGACGGCGCAGGGCGGGAACTCGCGCTCCCACTACCTCAAAAAGCGGCGTATCGGGGGCTATCTGAAGCATTGATTTGCGAATAGTATACCATAACGGGCGCGGCAACGCACTCCTCTCGCTGATTTAGTAAGTAAGAGCAAACAAAAAGGGCAGTTTTTAAACTGCCCCTTTGGGCTCCGCCGCTAAGATGGAGCGCGCGCATATTTATACAGCTCATAAAACGAAACCCAACCGACCGCAAAGGCTATTGGTGCGCAGATTATCGCTACGACAAAGCTTACGATAGGAGCGTCCAAGACATAGCACTTTTCTTCGCAAGGCTTGTTCTTGGTCGCTGCTTCACAGCAATACATATGGATGTAGCCATATATCCCCAAAAGGATCCATGCGGCGATCCATATGCCATGCGTCAACAAGTAGTGGACCATTCGCCGTTTCCTCCTCAGGAAATAATGGCATATTAAGTTTATTAGTGTCAACTTGGTGCGCCACTATGGAGCTTGACAAAAAATTGAATTAGGCATATCATGTTCTCAGTACCATCAGAAAATGGATGGTCATGCTGTTCCAGGAGAATGAACCTATGCGATGTTTCCACGTGAATCACTATTGCAATGTGAGCCTCTGCAGCACCGCCTGCGCCGTCGGCCGCGCGTAGTCCGCGCTCGCCGCTGCTGAAAGGATTGCCGAATCCTTAAGCGCCTACAGATGACTGCGTCATCTGGGATGCTATCGGCACCAATGGGCAGTTCGCCACCAAGCGACCTGCCCATTTCCTTTTTCTATATTCTCATCCTGCGTTTGGTGCACCACTCTGGACGGATTTCGAACTGCTTTGATTAATGGCCCCGATATTTTATAGATATAAAAAAACCGGACCCGATAAACAAGGTCCGGCTAAGCCCGAAGCCGCTAGCTGAAACAAAAAAGTTTGATTGCAGTTATGATCCATAGTATTGCAATCGAGACCGCAAGCTGGATTTTTGCACCATGCATGAACACCCATCGGCTGTTGAAGTCGACGATGCCCAGAAAGAAGAATGGCGTCAGCAGCCCTGAAATCACGAGCACATCGCGTGTCGATGCATGTGGATTAGTGGGAGTGAAGTAAAACATTCCCGCTATCCAAAGTGCAGCGATGGCAAAGACTCCATGAATCCAGCCGGCCGCGGTCGTTCTTCCATCATGGCTATGCGGCGTTGGATAGATAAGACCGATCTTCTTGTAAGCGATACCCGCTGCGATCGTAATACCGACAGCAATAACAAAAATCAGGATGCTGTACCAGCTGGTATATTTCAACCGATAGCGGCTCACGATGTAGGCCACCATCGGAGAGATCACAATGATGTCCGCCCACATACCGCCATGCTCCATGAAAGAATATCCATTCATGATGCCCGCGGCTTGCATCTGGAATTGGGTAAAGTATCCGTCGAAATACGAACAGACACCCTGAAGAATGACGAGCGCGATCCCAATCAGGAAAACTCGCAAGAACATCTGACACCTCCCTAAAATTGCTACATTGACTGTAGCATATTACATAGCTTTTGTCAATTTTCGAACAAGTGAGATCACTAGCCACGTATTCAATTTTAAAAAATACAACAGTGTGCCCCCACGAGGATTCGAACCTCGGACCATCTCCTTAAGAGGGAGTTGCTCTACCAACTGAGCTATAGGGGCAATACGAGAGTTATTCTATTAAGGATGCAGAGAAAATGCAACGGTATGATTCTATCGAGCAACGAAAACAAGATGCCACTGTTTCGCGAGTGGACGTTCCTACGTCGGAGCGAAACAGTGGCATCTTGTTTTCGTACTTGTGCCCCCGCCAGGAGTTGAAC
>DATKHM010000068.1:0-2754 GCA_035510235.1 Minisyncoccota bacterium
CCCCACACCAAAGCAAAATATGTTTTTCGCATCCGGTGTTCCTGAAATAATTTTTTGAGGTGTTCGAACGATGCCTGCGTCTTCGCAACGAGCATCACGCCGGATGTCGCCTTGTCGAGCCGGTGCACGATGCCGGGCCGCAGCGCCGGATCGTCGCCGACATTTTTTATTTCCGGATAACGCGCGCGAAGCCAGTCAACGAGCGTTGGCTCACTGGCTCGCGCTTCATCCACGCGCCGCTTGCTGCTCACCCGGGCAGCGTGCACCGTTAGCCCCGCCGGTTTGTTGATGACTAAAAAATCTTCGTTCTCGAAAATAATTTCCGGTTCGTTCATATAATTTTATCTTACCTTTTCTTTATCACGAGCGCACACAAAACAAAATACTTCTTGTGTTTGAGGGGCTTCGGAGTCGCCGAAGGGCGACGAGAGGGAGCGCCCGGCCAGCAGGCCGGGACGCGTACCCGAGAATACAAGAAGTATTTTGTTTTGTGCGCGCAGTAGGAATCGAACCTACGACCTTTTCATTATCAGTGAAATGCTCTACCACTGAGCTACGCGCGCGTCCCGCCGAAGCGGTGCGCGATGGAGGGATCGGACCTCCGGCCTTCACAATGTCAATGTGACGCTCTACCACTGAGCTAATCGCGCCGGATGTGGCCAGAGAGGCATGGTTCATGATACGGCCTCGCCTTCATTTTTTCAAGAGGCTTTGGTGACGGTGGAAATTATTGCACCGTTGTCGTCGCAATCGTAGTAGTGGTCGCCTGTGTGGGTAACGTCAATGTTGGCGTAGTCGCATTCACCGCAGGAGTGGCAGGCGTGGAGGGTGCGGGTACGCCGTTCACAAGGCCACGCAGATCGAGCTTCGACGCGGCAGTAAGATCGAACCCTTCCGCGCTCTGTGGCGTGGGCGGCGCGAGCGCAAGACGGACTTGGCTGAAAACATCGTCGACGGCCCAAATAAAGAACGCAAGAAGAACGCCGAGGAAGAGGAGCGCGAGCGCGCCGAGGATGAAGTTAGAATGTGAATGAAAGAATTTTTTCATGGGAATGCAGATCATTGAAAGAACACTATCCCCTGCCCTGTCACCTTCTCATCCATCCCGTCGCTCGCCACGTCGAACGAACCAAGAGAAACGAGAAATCCCGACGACTTTGCGTTCATGCCGTCCAAAAAAGCCGTAAGATCGTCCGGCGATCCTTCCGCACTAAAAGAAAATTGCGCGGTCCCCGCTACCGTTCCCGCCGGCGGCATGATGGAACCCTGGAACGCGGCGTCGGTCGTCACATCATATTTTGCTCCCAGTTGGGCCAGCCATTGAGTAAATGTCACGAGGCCATATTGGCTTGGAAGAAGCTGATTGATCGCCACCTGGTATTCTGCCGCCTGCGGCGCGTCCATCTCGAGTTGAGCGAGGTTGGCCACGGAATCGGTCTTCTCCTGGACCGCCTTGCGGTCGGATACGATCATTGCCGCCTGGGCGGAAATTTGGCCGGAGAGAAAAAAGAGAGCGCCTGCGGCGATCACGATGCTCAGAGCGATGATGCCCAAACTGATCCAAAGTTGCTTAGTAAAACGCTCCTTACCCATTATTCTCTTATTGTAACAAAAATAGGACATTAAATCACGATTAAATTGCATTTCTTGATCTTTTGAAAGTCTGATAGGCTCAAAAAATCATCTCATGAACGAAGTATATTATTACCACTCGATCGCCACGGCGGCGCACGGCAGTTACGGCAGAATAAAAAAATATCAGGCGATGGGCGGCGGAAGTTGGGAGGTGGCGTACAACACATTGCGGGATAACGCCGCAGAGCTTATGGAAGACGGCGTGGCATTGCCGGACCCTCGGGAAGCCTACGAGCGCATGCAATCGTTCGATGTGCGGCTCGTCCTTGATTCAGAGAATGAATTTCCCGAAGCGCTCCGCCACATTTCGCATCCGCCCTTCGGCGTCTATCTCCGCGGCGCGGCCTTATCGGCCGCACCGACGCTTGCCGTCGTCGGCACCCGTCGCGCGAGCGCGGACGGGAAAAAGACCGCGCGCCACTTTGCACGCGAACTCGCAGCAGCAGGCTTCGTCATCGCGAGCGGTCTCGCATTCGGCATCGATGCGGCGGCGCACGAAGGAGCCCTCGACGCGAACGGCACAACGATTGCCATCCTCGCTGGAGGATTGGACGGTATCTATCCGCGCTCGCACCGCGCGCTCGCAGAGAGGATCCTCGAGCACGGCGGTACGCTTATCTCCGAATATCCGCCTGGCGAGGAAGCATTCGCGTATCGATTTATAGAACGAAACCGGATCATAAGCGGCATCTCTCGCGGCGTGCTGATCGTGGAAGCGCCGGAATCGTCCGGCGCGCTCGCCACCGCGCGATACGCAGTAGATCAGAACCGCGAGGTATTCGTCATCCCCGGCGGAGTCACCGCAACGAACTTCAAAGGTTCCCATGCGCTTATCCGTCAAGGGGCGGAGCTCGTCACATCGCCGGATGATATTCTGGACGCATATGACATGGATAAAAAAACGAATGCGGCCGTGCGTGCAATAACGTCATCCCCGGAAGAAACTCTTATTTTAAAAGCGCTCGGAGAGATCTCGGCGCCCATCGATGTTGACAAATTGGTGATAATGACTAAACTTGAACCCCGCATCGTCAACCAGACACTCAGCCTCCTTATTATAGGAGGAATCGTCAAAGAATCGGACGGAGGGTATACAATATAAACAATTCACTCTATATA
>DATKHM010000069.1:0-2222 GCA_035510235.1 Minisyncoccota bacterium
TGGATGAGTTAGGATTGGAAAGCAAGAAATCGGCGGAGAAAAAAATAGAGAAATAAATTAATTACAAAATAATAAAAATGCCACAGCCAAAAGAAGAGCAGACGTTCGTGATGGTAAAGCCGGACGGGGTAAAGAAGGGTCTGACGGGAGAGATCATTAGGCGTTTTGAGCAGCGCGATCTTAAGATCGTGGCATTGCAGATGTTTCAGCCGACGCGAGAGCAGATTGACGGGCATTATCCGAAAGACGAGGCGTGGATCCGTCGCTTGGGACAGAAAACGTTAACGACCTACGCGAAGTATCATATCGACGCCAAGGAGGAATTGGGCAGCGATGATGAACTGGTGCTCGGAAAAGAAGTGCGCAAATGGCTCGTGAATTATATGATCTCTGCACCGCTCGTGCGGATGGTGGTACAAGGTATTCATGCCGTTGATGTCGTCCGGAAGATCGCAGGACCAACGCTCCCGTATGTGGCCGAAGTCGGTACCATTCGCGGCGATTTCTCCATCGATTCTCCGCTTCTTGCGAACAAAGAAAAACGGGCTGTCGCCAACTTGGTGCACGCTTCGGAGACTCCCGAAGAAGCCCAGCATGAGATCAAGCATTGGTTTGGGAAAGACGCAATCATATATTCGTATAAAAGGTTTGGAGTAGACGAATAATTTTTAACATGAAGCAAACAAATATTTGCTTCATGTTAAAAGGTGGAAAGGTTTTGCTTGGCATGAAGAAACGGGGCTTTGGCACGGGGAAGTGGAACGGCTTCGGCGGAAAATCAAAAGAGGGTGAAGGGGTGAAGGCTGCCGTTGCGCGCGAGGTAAAGGAAGAGGTCGGCGTTGATATTTTGCTCAAAGACCTTAAGGAAGCGGGAGCACTCGAATTCCACTTCCAAAATAATCCTGACTGGGATAATCTTTGCCATATTTTCGTTGCCACGAAGTGGTCGGGCGAACCTTTGGAATCGGAGGAGATGCGGCCGCAGTGGTATGAAGTAGATAGATTACCATTCGAATCGATGTGGATCGATGATCCGCATTGGGTACCGCTCGTGCTTGCGGGGAAGAAGATAAAGGGAAGATTTCTTTTTGACGATAACGGGGGAGAGGTGCTCAGCTTTGGGGTTTCCGAGGTTCATCCATAAGGATCCTCTTTTGAAACCCGCCGCGATGTTCACGTTTTTCCTGCTGGATATTTTTTATATCTTCGGAGGTCTTTCCAAGGAATGCGGTAGTGGTTTCGATAAGTTCTAAAAGATCTGCCAATTCCTCCTCGGTATTTTTGCTTTCAACCGAGCGCTCCAGTTCGGCAGCCTCTTCGGTGATCTTCTTTAATAGGGCGCTAAGAAATTCCGCATCGTCCTCAAGAATACGATAGGTGGGTTCAAACCCTTCCTTTTCTTTTATGATATCGGGGATATTATCCCGGACAAGCTTTGGATATTCGTTCCTTTCCATTTCATTTTGTCTCAGCAAACGCCTTCACGATCGGATCCATCTCTCCTTCGAGTATCTTCTCGATGTTGTGCCACTTCTTCCCGATGCGGTGGTCGGTGATTCGGTCGTCGGGAAAGTTGTACGTGCGGATCTTTTCGGAACGGTCGGCCGAGCCGATCTGGTCGCGACGGGTTTCGGCGATATTACCGGCGGCCCGGATCTGTTCAAGCTCGTAGAGCTTTGCGCGGAGAACATCCATCGCTTTCTCACGGTTCGCGTATTGCGAGCGCTCCTCGCGCGAGGCGACGACGATGCCGGTTGGCTTGTGCAGTATCCGCACTGCGGTCTCCACTTTGTTCACGTTCTGTCCGCCCGGTCCGCCGGCGCGCGAGAATGTGACTTCGAGATCGTTCGGCGATATGTTCACTTCGCGCGCTTCCACGATCGGCAAGATGGCGACGCTCGCCGTAGAAGTGTGCACGCGCCCCGCCTTTTCCGTCTTGGGGATGCGCTGCACGCGGTGGACGCCGGATTCATGCTTCAAAGCTTCATAGCATTCCTCGCCTTTGATCTCGGCGGTCAGGCTCTTGAATCCCTGCGAGTTTTCGCTTGAATCCAAGATAGAAAAATTCCAGCCGCGCTTTGCGGCGTAGCGCTGGTACATCCGTGCGAGATCGCCGGCAAAGATGGACGCCTCGTCGCCTCCGGCGCCGGCGCGTATCTCGATAATGATCTTGTTGGTGGACATTCGTTTTTCAATCAGTATGGTATCATAATAGTAAGGAA
>DATKHM010000070.1:0-2097 GCA_035510235.1 Minisyncoccota bacterium
TCTTTCAACACCGCGTTGATGATTGCATCGCGCCTCTGGCTGCCGAAGCCGATTCCCCACCGGTTTCCATCGAGCCCGAAGCCGACCACATCCCGCGCGCGGAGCGCAAGATCCGTTTCCAACACGCGATGCTGGGGCGCATAGCCGATATTGCCATCGCCGCGATGGGGAACGGCGCCGAGCACCCGCACATTGCCTTTTACGGGCTTCAACAATCCCAATAACAATTTAAAAAGCGTGGTCTTCCCCGCACCGTTCGGCCCGAGGATCGCCACGAATTCCCCTTTTTTTACTTCAAAACTCACCGCATCGAATATCGTGCGGCCGCCCAGCTCAACGGTGACACCGTCGAGAGAGATGCTCGGCTCACCGGCATCAACACGGGCGTGGGAAATGTCCTTATTCATCATTCTATTATTCTACCCTACTTGCCCCCTTAATGACTTTGCGCAAGGGCAGTCTGAAGGGAATCCAGCTCGGCCATCATCCAGGTCTGATACGTATCGCTCGGTGGCATCGTTTCCGTCACCGGAACGACCGGAATTCCGTTCGCAAGCGCCGCGTTCTCTAAATTCGTCGTGATCGGCGTCACGGTCTGGCTGTTATAGATCAAGACCTTCACCTGCTTGTTCGCAATCTGCTGATCAGTGGTGTTCACATCCTGCGCCGACGGATCGTTGCCTTCCGCAATCGCCTTTTCGAAGTTGAACGGCGTCAATACATCAAGTCCCATCGGCCCCGTTTGGTAGAGGTAAATCGTTTCAGTAAGATCGACTGGTGTGCCCGCGTACTGCGCTTTGATCTCATTCATTTTTGCCGTGAGCGGTGCAAGCGACGCATTGAACGCGGCGAGATTATTTTGGAAAAGCGCCGCGTCTGCAGGATCGGTCTTGACGAGCGCGCTCTCGATCGCGCCTGCGATTGCGGAAATATTATCGATGCCATACCACACGTGAGGATTCTCCGGCAACGGGTCGGGCGCGATCGCACCGGCAGTGATAAGAATACGATTCGGATTAGGCGACGCGGAAAGCAGCTTATCCATCCAGGTATCATATTCAAGTCCGTTCTCGATGACGATGTTTGCATTCGTGATCGCGATCCCGTCCTGTACGTCCGACTCGTACTCGTGCGGATCCACGTTTGGGTCCGAAAGAATGCTCGTCACCGAGACCTTGTCACCGCCCAGCTGCTGCGCGATGTTGCCGTAAAAATCCTCCGCGGCGACTATTTTAATGGCGCCGCCCTGCGTGTTGTTCACAGATGCACTTCCTTTTCCCCAGCGAATAAAAAGAAACGTGGCTGCGCCGAGCACAACCACTATCCCAATAATGATCCAGAGGGTTTTCTTCATTACTATCCAGTATACGACGGCGCCACGGATATTTCTATTTCTTCTTTTTCTTCGGCGTCTTGATCACTCCCACCACTTTGCCGTTGATCGAAAAGTCGTCGTTCTCGTGGATATGAATGGCAGGAAAGTCGTGGGTTGATTCGGACATGAGGAGTATCTGGTTGTTCTCCTTATCCACATAATATTTCTTGATGTTCGCCATGCCTTCAATGACAGAAAGCACGATGTCGTCATTCGCGGCTTCGCGATCCTCACTGTCGATGATGACGTAGTCGCCGTCATCGATTTTTTTTCCGCTCACGTACGCCATATTCATGGACGGGCCATCTACCTTGAGCGCAAAAAGGCGGTGCGACAAGCGTGGGCGTTCAAGAAGGCTGCTTGAAACGCGCAAATAGCCTTCGATGTTCGACGCGGCGAAGACCATCGCCGGTCCGGCGTTGGCAGATCCCAAAATAGGGATGGAAAGGAGTTTAGCATTTTTTAATATTCCCTTTACCGTCGCGCCCTGCTGCTTTGTGGTGGTTATGGTGTGTTCCATTTTATTGACGCTGATAAATCCTCGTTTCTCCAATTGCTGAAGGTGGTGTTTTATCTTCTGCGGCGAGGTCTCGCCCACGAACGCGCCGATCTCGCGCAGGGTGTAATTGCCCAAATTTTTCTTTTCGGCCAACTGCAATAGTTTTTGTTGGATATTGTGCATAATTAAAGTTTAATCCTTTAATTATTAGTGTCAAGCGTAA
>DATKHM010000071.1:0-2025 GCA_035510235.1 Minisyncoccota bacterium
CTGTATGCACAAAGGTCATTTTAATTAAATTTAATAAATATATTCATGAGAAAATGCGATCTGTGCGGGAAAGAGGTCACCTGGAACCACTACATAAAAATCGAATGGCCGGGCATGCTTTCGCAATACAGGTTTTGCGATGATTGCGGATCTCCTTTGGTGGCGTTCTTACGGGGAAATCAACTGATCAGTGAAGGAAAAAAGTTAATACAATTTTAATCCGCAGCGGGTATGATTGTTCCATGGAACAATCAGAAAAAGAAAAAATACTCGAAGAGATTCGGATCATCGTCCGCGAGGAAATGTCTCCCGTGTTGGATATCGTCATGACCTACATGGACGTACAATTCGACATTCTGGACGAAAAGTTCCACCACCTCTTCGGTGGGATCGCGGAGATGTTGGAAAGGCTTGCGGAGATACTTGAACGGTGATTCCGGCCAATTGATTCACGCGGCCACCGGTGTTACCATTGGCCTATATGCGCCAATCTCAATTGTTTACGAAGACCGAACGGAACGCCCCTAAGGACGAGGCGACGGTGAATGCCCAGCTTTTGGCGCGGGCGGGGTTTGTTTCCAAATTAATGGCGGGAGTGTACAGCTATCTGCCGCTCGGTCTGCGCGTCTTGAATAATATTGAGAACATCGTCCGTGAAGAAATGAATGCTGTCGGAGGCCAGGAGATCTCCATGCCGATGATCCATCCGAAGAGCATCTGGGCGACGACCGGCGGCTGGGACAAGATCGACGTGCTGTTTAAAATAAAGAGCCGCACCGAAAAAGAATACGCGTTGGGCCAGAGCGAAGAAGAAGTGGCGACACCGCTTGTCATGAAGTATGTGAATACGTACAAGGACCTTCCGAAAGCAGTGTATCAGATCAACTGGAAATTTCGCGACGAATTGCGCTCCAAGTCCGGCCTTTTGCGCGGCGTCGAATTTCTTATGAAGGATATGTACAGCTTTCACGAGACGCAGGAGGACTTTGAACGTTTTTACGCAGAGATGAAGAAAGCCTATCTCCGCGTCTACGAGCGTATGGGGCTGACGGCCAAGGCGACCGAAGCGTCCGGCGGCGCGTTCACGCAAAAGATATCTTATGAATTCATGGTGCTCACCGATGCGGGTGAGGATGATATTTTATATTGCGACGCGTGCGACTTTTGCGTGAACGTGGAAATCGCGAAGGAAAAGGAAGGCGAGCAGTGCACGCGCTGCGGCAAGGGGACGCTTGCAAAGGCGCGGGCATCGGAGGTGGGGAACGTCTTTGACCTCGGAACCAAGTTCGCGAAGGATTTTGACGTGACGTATGCCGATAGGGACGGTAAGAAACAGTACCCGATCATTGGATGTTTCGGTATCGGCATTTCCCGTTCCATGGGCGTGATCGTGGAAAAATATCATGATGAAAAAGGTATCTTGTGGCCGGAAGCGGTCGCGCCGTTCGCCGTCCATCTGCTTGCCCTCGGCGGCGCCGACGGCGCGACCGCCTACGAATCTTTACAAAAGGCGGGTATCCAAGTACTCTATGACGATAGGGAAATGTCCGCCGGCGAGAAGTTCGCGGAGGCCGATTTGATCGGCATTCCCTGGAGGGTCATTGTGAGCCCCAAGCTGGGCGGCGGCGAAGTGGAGATCAAAAAGCGTACCGAAAAGGAATCAAAGGTGATGGATTTAAAAGAAGCTTTGCAACTTATTGGAGTTCGAACTCATTAAAAAATAATTAAACCATTCCGCGATCCCATCACATTCATATGGCACTCTTCGATAATGTTTTTAAAGACATCGGCATTGATCTCGGCACGGCGAACTCGCTCATTTATTTGAAACATAAGGGTATTGTGGTCAACGAGCCGTCCGTCGCCGCGGTCAATACCAAGACCAACCACGTGATGGCGGTGGGGGATGAGGCGAAGAAAATGCTCGGCCGGGTGCCTCCGCATATTAACGTCGTGCGTCCGCTCGTGAACGGCGTGATTTCCGATTTTGAGATGACGGAAGAGATGCTCCGCCATTTATTGAGC
>DATKHM010000072.1:0-5570 GCA_035510235.1 Minisyncoccota bacterium
CACCCACATTCCCCGTCCCTTTGCATACACGGAGATTAAGGGCATGCGGGCGATGGCGATGGAACAAATCCATGGCTATACCCTTAAAGAACTTCAAGACGCGGGAGTTTCCATCGCCGAACCGGGCTGGCAGGAACTTGAATATATGCTTATTGAGATAAATAAAAAATATGGCATCGTACATCGGGACCTCCATACTGGAAATATCATGCTCGAGACTGACGATGATATCTCCAAACAGAAAACGGTGAGTGGGACATTGAAGTTTATCGACCTCGGCCTTGCAAAACAAACCTATGGCAGTTTCTCACCCGAGGATTTCCAATTGACAATTGGAGACCATATAGTAAGATTCCCAGGAGACAGAGATCAAATTGAGAAGCTTAAACCGAATCGGAGGTCGTCTTATAATGTCTTCACCCACTGAAGGAAGCATGAAGCATCCCGTCCAGTTCGGCGAGAATGTTTTCAAGTCGCTCAGAGAGAGAGCGTCGCAGGCTAATCCCGATAGCAAGGGATCGGGTAGTGAGCTTTTTATCTTACCCGACGCTCCGCTTGCTGGCATCCGGCTCACCATGTCCGTAGAAGAGTATTTTCAACGGTTAGGTGCGGTTGACGATGCAAGAAAGCCGAACCGGATAGATCTTATCCCGACGGAAAACAAAGAATTTCCCGTGATGGTCAACGCACCGGTTACCATCACTGACGGAAAAACATTCATCGATGGACGGGAAGTCGTCCTTGTATTCTAACCTCTCACCCTCATGGCGCTGCCCCGGCAGCGCCACCTTTTTTAATTAAGGAAAGTAATATAATATAGTTCAGTAAACGGGCCGTAGTATACCGGCAGTACGAGCGCATGGGGTGCGTTTAGACCGGGTTCGATTCCCGGCGGCCCGACAACAAAAAAGGAAACACCCTTCTCGCCTCCTGAAGATGGATAGTTCGGCGAGAAGGGTGTTTCCTTTTTTGTTTGTATCGTTCAGTTGAGCGAATTCCAGATTGCCGGGTCAATGTCCCCGTCCATCTTGAAGAACATCACCCCGCGCAGGCCATACTTTTTTGCGAGCGCCACCTTCTGCAGCTCCGATGTGGCGTCCGGGAAGGAGACAAAGAATGTGGTCGTTGCATTCGGGTTGGGGTTCATCAACGCCGCCGGTTCCGTGGATGAAACGTATGAGGTAAGATCGGGCGGCTCCTGAATATACGTTGTCGAAGCGAAGGTGAAGCTGAGCTCCCCTGCGTTGTCACGCGTGGGCGAGATGCCAAGCGAATCCGCGCGGTCCATCGCCCCGAAAAAATCCCACGCGCGCACTTCCTGATAGGTCGTGACGCCGTTGGCCCACGAAACCTCATACTCGTATCCATACGTCGGGATGCCCAACATGATCTTTTTCGGATTGATGTATTGGAGCGCATATTGGACAACTTTCGTCACCCAATCCGGATCGGCGACCGGTGCATAGAGCGTGCCGTTGCCGCCCTTGCTCGCATCGAGCTTAAGGTCCACCGTCCCCTGGTCATACGCCTCCAGGCGCACCTCGTCGCAATATTGGTTGAGCACGGGATAGCTTTCGGCATAATTTAGGTTTGCCGGAACCGTTACATAGATCGAGCTCGGCGGCGTACGCGGAACGACCGAGCAGGTGAGCACTTTGTGATCCGCATGAAGGCGCTCGGACAATCCCTCTATAAATAATGAATAATAAGGACGCGTTGCCGGCGACATGGCTTCGAAATCAATGTCAATGCCGTCGAAGTTATTCGCCGTCGCGAGCTGAGTGATCGCGGTTTCCTCCGCCTGCCGCGTGCTCGCGACGGACAGCAGATTATAAATGCCGTTCGTATCGAACCACGCGATCGTCGGGATGACCTTTACGCCTGCGGATCGGACGGCGGAGAACCACCCGCTCCAGAGACCACTGCTGATCTTCAAGTCATCTTTTATCGTCCCGCCGTCAATGATCTCGTAAGAGAACGGACTCACTTCATTTAGGGAATCAAGATTGATCGCGATCTGCTGTTCACCCGCCTGGCCGGTCCAATACGGCACCCAGGCGCCGTAATAGAAGGGGGCCTTTGCAGCCGCAGTTGTTGCAGCGGATGCCAAAAATGGCACCGCGCCCGTGATGAGCGCGGCAACCAGAGCTTTCATAAAATATTTTTGCATGGCTGTCATTTGATACAAATATAACTTCCCTTTCTAACGATAAAACCTTCTTCTTCGAGACGGTCGATGATATTTTTAAATCTGGCCACAGGAACATCCAACTCCCTAAGAAGCGCCCTCACGCTTATTTTATTCCTTTCTGTGGAAAGCGTCGAGCGCAGGATCTTTCCTCTCAGCTCGCGGTCGGACCCGGTGAACGACGATTGCTTCTTATAGTGCGCACTGCGACGGTTGGGATTCGGCAACGGCGTAGTTTTCATGCTTCGCTCAGCGTTCATCATTCCCGCTCCGTAATCCATCACCGCCCAATACCACTCTCTCGCATTTTTCTTATCAACGCTCCTTTGAATATGACGCTCCAGTTCGGCATCGGTTACCTTTCGCCTATTTTTGAAGAAAAAATGGATGAAAACGCGGCGGATATTCGTCTCAATGAACATTTCCGGCTTGTTGAACGCGAACACCATGAGCGAACCCGACGTCCCCTTTCCGATGCCGGGCAATGACTCCAACGTCGCGCGATCACGCGGCAGGCGACCGCCGTACTGCCTTACAACGATTTCCGCCGACCGCTTCAAGAACATGGCGCGACGATTATAGCCAAGGCCCTGCCACACTTTCAAAACATCGCTTCTTTTCGCGCGAGCGAGCGCAGCGAAGTCCGGAAATCGTTTAAGGAATTTTTTATAATATTCCTCCACCCGTGCCACCTGCGTTTGCTGAAGCATAATCTCGGAAACGAGGATGGCGTAGGGATCACGCGTGTGCCGCCATGGCAGCGCCATCCGCCCCGCGCGGCGATAATGTGCCCAGATCGTCCTTTTAAAAGCGGCGTCGGTCATATATTAAATTTATATTAACCGCTATTTGCGCCTTTTGAAAAGCGTATGGTATAATGAGAAGCGATGTAAGTGTTCTTAGTAAGTTTCCACTGGCCACTCTATTATTTTTTTGAGTCGGCGCAGGAGCAGAGGAGAAGGAGGTCGCCTTACACATCAACAGCAATTGAATGGCTACAAAATTATATATTGGAGGTTTACCGTATTCGACGACGCAGGATGAACTCCAGGCAGCATTCGCGAAGGCCGGTGCGGTCGTGTCCACGAGCATTATCATGGACAAGATGACCGGCCGCTCACGCGGGTTCGGCTTCGTTGAAATGGGTTCCGATGACGATGCGCAAAAGGCGATCGAAATGTGGAACGGCCAAGATTTCGATGGGCGCAAGCTCACCGTGAACGAGGCCAAACCTTTAGAGGCTCGCCCTCCGCGCCGTGAAGGTGGCGGAAACCGCTTCGGCGGTGGAAACGGCGGCGGCAGAGACTGGCAGTAAGTGTCACTTAAAAGCCCCACCTCCTCAGAAAACCTGCTGTGCAGACACAACGGTTTTCTGAGGAGGTGGGGCTTTTTCGTTCCTGGGTAATAAGGAAAAGAACATGATAAAATAGAGTAATGGAAATCGCCTTCTTTATCATTATTATCATACTGTTCGCCGCGATCGCGTGGCGGCTTTGGAAGCCCCCCGCAATGCCGGAGAAAAAAGAAGACCCACAATCGTTGCTTCTTCTCCAAAACCAGATGAACGAACTCACGCGCATGATCGATGCAAAGCTCGGTGAGTCGGCGAAGGCAATCAGCGATTCCACGAGCAAGGCGTTCACCCAGGCCACGGAAAGCACGCGGCTCATCCGCGAGATCACGCAAGAGCTCGCGAAGGTCGGTGAAGGCCAGCGCCAGGTGGTGAGCATCGCGGACAACCTCAAGAACCTGCAGAATATTTTGAAGAACCCGAAACAGCGCGGCGTGCTCGGTGAATATTACCTGGAGACCGTCCTCAAGAACGTGCTTCCGCCGAACGGCTATAAGATGCAGTACGCGTTCAAGGACGGCACGATCGTAGACGCCGTCGTGCTCACGAAAGATGGGATGATCCCGGTGGACTCAAAGTTCAGTCTGGAAAATTATAACCGCATCCTCGAATCCACCGACAAGACCGAACGCGAGCGCTACGAGAACGCATTCGCGAACGATCTCAAGACCCGCATTGACGAGACCGCAAAGTACGTCAAGCCCGAGGAAGGCACGCTCGACTTCGCGTTCATGTTCATCCCGTCCGAAGCGGTCTACTACGACTTGCTTATCAACAAAGTCGGCGCCATCAAATCGAACAACGTGAACCTCATCGAATACGCCGCCGGAAAGAAAAAAGTGATGGTCGTCTCCCCCACCACATTCCTTGCCTATCTCCAGACCGTCATGCAAGGCTTAAAAGCGCTCCACATCGAGGAGGCTGCCAAGAAGATCGGCGAGCGCGTGACCGAACTCGGCAAGCACTTATTGAGCTACGACGAGTATATGCAGAAAGTGGGAAAGAACCTGACGACGACCGTCTCCGCCTATAACTCCGCCGGAAAGGAATTTGGGAAGATCAATAAGGATATTTATCGCATCACGGGAGAGCAATTGGAGCTTGAAGCGTTGCCTGTGGAGAAACCGGAGGAACGAGAGCGGGAATAAAAGGAAATCTCTATCGCTTCCTCCGTCGTAGAAACGCCGGGATATCCCACGCGTCGCTTTCCTTTTCTTTACCCGCCGACTTGGTCGGAATACCCGGCTCTACTTTCTTCTCAAAAGCGTTCTGTGCCAGGGATTTCTGCGCCATCATCTCGTCCGCCGATTCCTCGCCGCGGGCGTGGACAACGGGGTTCTTTGAACTCGTACCCGGCTCACGCAGAGGTGTGGATTGCTTGCTTATGAGCGCGGCACCATTGCCATTCACCGGCCCTTCCGTGCCCGGGCGGCCGAACATGCTCTGGCGGCCGTCAAAATGGTTGGTAGCGCCGAATAAGGCTCCCGGCTGGCTGCCATTGAAGCCTGCGGCCACCACCGTGACCTTCAGCTGGCCGGGTTTGAGGTTCCTGTCGTAGTAGGCGCCAAAGATGATGCGCGCACCAGGATCGGCGGTCTGCGCGACGATCTTCGCCGCGTCGTTCACTTCCGTCATCTTGAGATCCCGGCTACCGGTGATGCCCAAGAGCACCGCCTTCGCGCCTTCGGGGCTTGTTTCAAGGAGCGGCGAATGGAGTGCGGCGTTGACCGCCTTCACGGCACGGTCGGGACCGCTCGCAAGGCCGACGCCGACGATCGCGATGCCTGCATCCTGCATAATATTTTTTACGTCTGCGAAATCAACGTTGATGATGCCCGGCATCGCGATGATTTCCACTAACCCTTTCAATGCGTTGCGCAGAATCTCATCGATGGCCTCGAACGCTTTTACGATCGGCGTGTCCTTGCCGATGACGGTGAATATCCGATCGTTCGGCACGACGATGATCGCGTCCACTTTGTCGCGCAATTTTATAAGACCCTCGTTCGCGATACGTTCGCGCTGGCTTCC
>DATKHM010000073.1:0-2647 GCA_035510235.1 Minisyncoccota bacterium
TTGGGATCGAACATGTACCACAGCTCGTGGTTTTGCACGCGGTTCATGAACTCATCGGAGATGAACGCCGCGGTATCGGCGGTGCGCATGCGCATATAGTCATCGCCGGCGTTGTGTTTCCAATCCAAAAATTCCGGGAAGTCGATGTGCCAGTTTTCCATGTAGAAGGTGAGCGCGCCTTTCTTTTTCCCGCCGCGCTGTACGGCGCGGATCGCGGTGTCGATGATCTTTGCGAACGGCGTGGGACCCGATGACGGCGTGTTGTTCGACGTAAGCGGCGAACCGGTCGCACGGAGCTTGGTGATGTTCGCGCCGATCCCGCCCGATGCTTTCGAAAGCATCATCACGTCGCCGACGGTTTTTGCAATGTGTTCCATGTCGTCCTCGATCTGGATCAAAAAACAATTCGAGAGGCTTGGGCGCGTGGTGCCCGCGCCGAGATTCGTGGAGCCCGCGGCGATGTATTTCATTTGCGACATCTTGCTATAGAAGCGCTTTGCCCAGAGCGTCGGATCGGTTTCGTTATACGCGAGCCCCATCGCCACGCGCATAAAAAAGTATTGCGGCGTTTCGGCGGGATCGTTGTTCTTGTCCTTTATGGAATAGCGATGAAGAAATGTCGAAAGTCCGCTGTACACAAAAAGTTCATCGTGGCGGATGTCGAGCGTGTTGGCCAACGCTTTGAGATCGAACTTTTCTGCCATCCGCGGATCGAGCATTCCGTTCGCGACGCCTTTCTTTACCCACCCCGCGAATCCATCACGATGTTTCTTGCGCAACATCTCGGCATTGTCTTCATAATCACCAACCACTTTCCTATACATCGTTTTCAAAAGAAGGCGCACGGCGACTTTGTCGTACTCGGTGTCCTCTTTTATGTTTTGGACGGCGGCGTTGATCGTCGCCTGGTCCATTTCCTCCGTGGTAATGCCATCATAGAGCGTCAAACGGGTCTCCGTCGCGATCTGCGTGACCATGCTGATCGGATCTTCGAGCCCGATGCACGCGCGTTCGATCGATCGGTTGATCTTATCCGCATTGAACGGCTCTTTTGTTCCATCCCTCTTTGTAATTGTTAGTTCCATGATGGATAAGTGATTAGGTTTCCGCCTCGCCGTCCCGATCGCTTTGCGATCGGGATACTTTTTCCGGGGTATCGTTTCTTAATAAAGTGGTTATGGATGAATAGCATGGATGGAGGGGGCGGTGGAAAAACTACTTTCTTGATGTAAGACCATTTTAGCACCGTGGTCCAAAATGGGGGTCCGTTCTGTGGATAACGGCGGGCGAATATTAGACAAATTTTCCCAAAAATGTCCCGATGAAGAGCGACCCCAAGGCGGGTGGAATAAAAGTATAACATTTTTTTCATGTGAATGATATTTTTTAGGCAAACGCCCGCTAAGGGCAAAATCTGGGTGGAAACGAGGGATATTGAGGGGCCACTTCCGCGCGGGGACGCGGAGCGGGGCCTTTGGTCCCTCTATATATGCATCGAGATGAGGCTTTTTATTCCCGCGGGGGATATTGGCAGACTTGACGGGTTTAGGGGGATGGCCCTCATGACAGAAACTTAAGATTCTTTTAATGGTCATTATGATATGTTCTCTGCATGAACAAGAAAAAATATATGACCATCGGTGCTTTTGCGGTCGTGATTGCCATCGCTCTGGGCATCGCATATTATTTCGATCCTGCAGCGATAAATAATATCATCGGAATTAATTCCACGGAGATTAATGCGATTTCGGATGCCGATATGCCTGCGCTGGACGGCACATCATCGTCTTTGCCGGTCGTCGCATCGGAAACAAGCACCGATGCGGCGGCGCCGGCACCGGCGGCGGCGAAAAAACCGGCGCAAAAGAAAAATAATATCGCGGGACCAGCAGCGGCGCCCGCGCAAACGAGCGCGTCGCAGGGAGAAGCTGTTGCTTCGTCATCTTCGCAAAGCCCGACCGCCGCGACGGGGGATATTTTAAATGACGGTGACCTTGATGATGCGTCGTATGCCGCGGCGGCAGCAACTTCAACCCCGCCGTCCTGTTCATTCCCTGGCGTTGCGCCTTCTTCGACGCGGAAAATAATTTTCAATGAGATTGCGTGGATGGGATCGCCGTCATCATCCGCCGCGGAGTGGATGGAAATAAAAAATAATTCTGCGGACGACATCGATCTTTCGGGGTGGGAGCTTATGAACGCATCGGGGAAAATAAAAATATTATTTTCAGCAGGCGATACGATTTCATCAGGAGGATTATTGTTGCTCTCGCGTGGAAGCGCAAGTGGAAGCGCGACGGCGAACGCGAGCAATGCCGCGACGGGCGCAGTAACCACTCCGGCCACAAAAATATATTCCGGCGATCTCGTAAACACTGGCGATGTACTCGCGCTCATGGATCCGCAATGCGACGTATCCGATTATCTTGACGCGTCGCGCGGGTGGCCCGGCGGGAACAACACGACGAAGCAAACGCTCGAGCGTGATGCGGATGGTGTCGGATGGCACACGAGCGCGTTGCCGGGTGGAACTCCTGGCGTGGAAAATTCCGCAGGTCCGCCGCCGGCGCAATACAAACTCACGGTCGCATTCGAAGGGAACGCGGCGGGGGCGACGATCGCAAGCGATCCCGCCGGATTGATATGC
>DATKHM010000074.1:0-2577 GCA_035510235.1 Minisyncoccota bacterium
GTTCTTTGCTTTATTCCCTTTCTTTTTTTTCTTCGCCATTACGAGATTCATTTTAACATCAGTTCAGCATTTGTGCATTTGTTACAATGGAGGATATGCAGCTCTCCGAAAAATCCCTCATTGTCTTTGACCTCGACGGAACGTTAACCGAAACAAAGTCCGACCTGAAACCGAATATGTCGAAGGCGCTTAGCCGGTTATTAAAGGAGAAGAAGGTGGCAGTAATTGGCGGTGGTACCTATAAGCAGTTCCGCAGGCAATTCATCTCAAACCTCAATTGTCCAGGGATGCTACTAAAAAATCTTTTTATCTTTCCGACTACGGCCACATCTTTTTACCGTTACGACAAGGGATGGAAGAATATATATACCCATTCGCTGTCCAATGCCCAAAAACAAAATATCCGGAAAGCAATCAGGGATGTCTTTGAAGAGGTTCATTATGTTCCTCCAAAGAAAACCTATGGCAAGACGCTTGAGGACAGAAGATCTCAAATGTCATATTCATTTCTCGGCCAAGATGTTGTTGCAAAGCTGGGACCGAAGGGTGTGCAATTGAAAGAAGCGTGGACAAAGAAGAATACACCGCTCAAGCTTAAGATTGCAGCCATGTTACAGAAACGACTTCCGGAACTTGAGGTACACGCGGCGGGATTTACGACGATCGACATAACGAGGCACGGAATTGATAAGGCATACGGTATCCGTCAAATTGAAAAATATTTACGAATCTCCATAAAAGATATGGTTTTTATCGGCGACGCGCTTTACCCGGGCGGCAACGATGCGGCGACAAAGAAAACCGGCGTGCAGACGATCGCGGTGAAGGGTCCCAAAGACACGATTAAGATCATTAAAAAAATATTAAACGCGAGGTAGCGCCGCGCCGCGCGCGAAAAATCATTGACTCGCGCTCTCGAAAAGCGTATATTCTGGATGATGCCAGATACATTCATCAGTTCGTTAGGGATAAAGCTCACCGTCCCGGAGGTGGTCCAGGAAATCATGGCGTTCATGGGGGCGGACCTTTTGTACAAATATAGAGTGACGATCGGCACCGATTCGCAATTGCTGTCCAGCAAAAACGCCGATTTCGTGAACGCGGTCGTCGTGCATCGCATCGGCAACGGCGGGCGGTACTTCTACCGGCGCTTTGAAATGGGCAAGTTCCACACGCTCCGCGACCGGATGATAAAAGAGGCGCTGATCTCGCTCGAGGTAGCGCAAGGTGTTCTTGCGGAGCTTAAAAAGTTTCCGCTCCCGGAATTCGAATTCGAGATCCACGCGGACGTCGGTATGAACGGCCCCACAAAGGCCGTGATCCAGGAGATTGTCGGCATGATCCGCGCGAATAATTTTGAAGTGAAGATAAAGCCGGACAGCTACGCAGCAACCAACGTTGCAGATAGACACGTCTAGAAATTTAGACTGCGCGGGAGTTAGAAAATTAAAGAAATGACATTAGATACTTTAGTGTTCGATATCGAAACACAGAACTTTTTTACCGACCCGGATGTAGGGTGGGATAATTATGCTGCACTGAAAATTTCCGTGGTCGCGGTCTATTCATACTTGGAGGATCGTTATTATTGCTACGAAGAGCACGAGATGGACAAGCTTGCGGAGCTGTTCAATGATGCGCGGCGCATCGTCGGTTTCAGCATGAACCGCTACGATATTCCCGTGCTCAACAATTATTTTCAGCGACTGAAGAACGGGCCGAGGCTGTGGGAAATGGAGCGCGTCGATCTTTTGGAAGAGATCGAGATGGCGACGGGGAGTCGCGTCAGCCTAGACCGGCTCGCCGGGGCGAATCTCGGCGTCGGCAAGACCCATCATGGTTCCGAAGCGATCGCGTTGTATCGTGACGGCAAAATGGAGGAGCTTAAGGAGTATTGCGTGAATGATGTAAAACTGACGAAAGAACTTTACGATCTGTATCGCAAGCAGAATTTTCTTTTGATGCCGAGCAAGAAGACCGGCGAGATCATCAAGGTGGAGTTCGCAAAGCCGGCCGTGACGTCTGCACTGCTGTAACGGTGCTACAACGTCGCGCTGGTATCTATTTATAAAATCAGAGCATCTCTAAAACGATCATGTCCCGCATTTATCTTGACTATGCAGCTTCAACGCCGGTAGACCCGAGCGTTCTGCGCGCGATGCGTCCTTATTTTTCGCGCGAATTTGGGAATCCCGGATCGCTTCATTCGTTCGGCCAGAAAGTCATCGCCGCAGTGGACATATCGCGCGAGGAGATCGGGAAACTGATCGGCACAAAGCACTTCCGCGAAGTGATCTTTACGAGCGGCGCGACCGAAGCGAATAACCTCGCACTTCACGGCGCGGTGGAATTTTATAAGAAGAACCATCCGGAGGTTGTGCGGCCCCGCATCATCATCTCATCCATTGAGCACGAATCGATTGCTGAGACCGCGCAGATTTTGGAACAATACGGCGTCGAGGTCCTGCGCCTGCCGGTCAATAAAGAAGGCGTCATCGACATCGTCGCGCTGAAGGAAGCGCTCACCGACAATACCGTCATCGTATCGGTCATGCACGTGAACAACGAGGTGGGAAC
>DATKHM010000075.1:0-6265 GCA_035510235.1 Minisyncoccota bacterium
CTGCGGGATGCGCCAAAGCCTCCCGGTTTATGAAAAGGACGCCGCGCGGCGCCACTGCCACTGGAGGATGGCCGCGAACCACTATACGAAGGGCGAGCGGCACCAAACGCTGGTCGCGGACTATACGCGGGCTTGCTGGTATTGAATGCGGGACGACTGCCGTATGCGGGGCGTCGTGATCCGCCTGACGCGGGTGCGCCGCCGTGACGATGCGGCACGAATGGCCCGCGCGGGACGAATTGCTCCGCGCGCGCGGGCGGCAGTTCAGGAACTTTTGATAATGGTAACGTTGAGCGCATGAGACGTTCAATACCGTAGACGTCGCCGCGCTGGTCCGGCGTTGCAAAAGAAATCGCGTGACCCGCGGCGCCGGCGCGGCCGGTGCGGCCGATGCGGTGCACGTAGTCCTCGGCGTTATCCGGAAGATCGTAGTTGATGACGAGCTCTATCCCCTTTACATCAATGCCACGCGCAGCGATGTCCGTGGCAATGAGCACGCGATACTTGCCGTTGCGGAAACCGTCGAGCGCTTCGCGGCGCTGGCCAAGCGAGCGGTTGGCGTGGAGCTCGGCTGCGGTGTGACCGAGCGCGCGCACCGACGCGGCGATTTTCTTTGCGCCATGCTTGGTGCGCGAGAAGACGAGCACCGATCCGCGGTATTCGTATAATAACTTTTCAAGCAAGCGCGATTTGTCGTTCTTGGAAATGAAATATAATTCCTGCGTGATCTTCTCGATCGCCGTACCCGGCGGCGCAATCTCAATGCGCAGTGGCAACTTCATATATGACTGCGCGAGCGTTAGGATGCTCTGGGGCATCGTGGCGGAGAACAACATAGTCTGGCGCTCGCGCGGGACGCCAACCATGATGCGCTTCAGCTGCGGCGCAAAACCCATGTCGAGCATGCGATCCGCCTCGTCGAGCACCAATATGCTTGTTTTATTCAAATTTAATGTTTTTTGCTGCATGTGATCCATGATGCGGCCGGGCGTGCCAATCACGATCTGCGGAAGCCGGTGAATGGCCTGTACTTGCCGATAATTCGACTCTCCACCCACCAAAAGCGCCGTGCGGATGCCAAGAGGACCACCGATCTTTGCGATCATTTCCTGGACCTGAAGCGCAAGTTCGCGCGTAGGCAGGATCACAAGCCCATGTTTTCCCGAAAGCGCCGCCTGGATCATCGGTATGCCGAACGCCAAAGTTTTTCCCGTGCCGGTCTGGGCAAGACCCATCACATCCTTTCCTTCGATCCCCGCCGGAATAGATTTCTCTTGTATGGGCGTGGGAGTTTTGAACCCGAGCTTATCGAGAATGGTAAGAATATTGGGGGCAATGCCGAGCCCGTAGAACCCTTGACTTGAACTTGAAGAAGTTTCCATATGCGCTAACAGTAACACACGCGGCCCGTAATAGCTAATAAATATGAGAAATAGTATGATTGGTAGATGAGCGATCCCACCGAAAAACAGAAAAAAGAGCTGCGCCGTATAAAGATCGCCATATGGGCGATGCTTGTCGTTTGCACCGCGCTCAGCGCTTATGTATACATACAGGGCCTGCCGCCGCCGGCGCACGAGTATGATGCGCTCGCAAAATGCATCGCGCAAAGCAGCACCACCTTCTACGGAGCGTTCTGGTGCCCACACTGCGAAGCGCAAAAAACCAAGTTCGGCACCGGCGCGCAATATCTTCCCTACGTTGAATGCTCACTGCCAAGCGGCTCGGGGCAGACGCAGGTATGCATCGACCATGACATCGTGCAATATCCGACGTGGGTATTCAAAGATGGCTCGCGCCTGGTGGGCGTACAAACTCCCGCGACGCTCGCGCAAAAGACCGGCTGTACTTTGTGATACAATGAACTTGCCTTTTTACCTATGACCCTCCTTGTCCAAGCCGTCACTAATATTCTCTCCTTGGGAACCGTCGCGTCCGACGTTCTCGTATTATTTTTGTTTGCGATCATCCTTACCCCGCTCGGCGAAAAGGGCTGGGGCAAAAAGGTAACCACATTTTTTGGCGACCATGCCATCCTCTTTTCTTTCCTTGTCGCGCTCGGATCGGTCGTGGGAAGCCTGTTCTATTCCGAATTCGCGCACTTCGCTCCCTGCGAGCTCTGCTGGATCCAACGCGGATTTCTCTACACGGAAGCAGTGATATTGTTTGTTGCAATGTTCGCGCGAAAAGAAGAGCATGTGCGCAGGTTCGGCGACTGGACGCGGAAAGCATGCCTCACCCTCTCCGCCATCCAATTTCCTATCAGCGCTTATCATGTCTACCTCCAGCTTGGTGGCGGCTCTATCATCCCCTGCTCCGCAACAGGGCCAAGCTGCCAGTATGTCTATTTCATCCAATACGGTTACGTGACCATTCCTTCCATGGCGCTTACTGCGGCAGCACTTATCCTCGCATTCATGCTCCTCAAAAAGCCAGGGAGTGCTGAATAATAATTGCGAAGCTCAGACGAATTCAATCACGACAATTTCTGATTTCGTGCCCAGCCGCAACGGCGGCCCCCAGGTGCCGACACCGCTCGAGGTAAACACCTGCATGGCGCCTAGGCGCTTTAGTCCATAATCGAACCCTTCGTATATCTGCCAGGTAAAGAACATGAGCGGGAATATCTGCCCGTGATGCGTGTGTCCGGAAAGATCAAGCGAAACGCCCGCGGCAGCGGCGACGTCGAGATCCTTCGGCTCATGCTTAAGGAGCACGCTCGGCTTCGCGTGATCGACGCCGATGCGATCCAGCGTTTTCTTGAAGTCCTCCCGTTTATGCGACGACCGGTAGTCGACGCCGATGAAATCGATCCCTCCGATGTCTATCTTTTTGTCGTCCAGCACCGTGATGCCCGCGGCGCGGACCACGGCGAGCGCCGACGAGACATCGCGGAGATAATATTCATGATTCCCGGTGATATAGTAAACGCCGCCCGCAGGATGCAACGCGCGCAGCGGCTCGATCAATGCCGCTTCGTCGCAGACGACGCCATCATACAGATCCCCGCCGATCAACACCGCGTACGGATCGACCGCCGCGATCTTCTTTGCCACGCGCGCGACAAAATGTTTCCGGTAAATATTCCCCAATTGGAAGTCGGCCACGAACACGATCTTTTTACCTTTCCAAAAGTCGGCGCGGAATCCAGGAATGATTGAAAACGGAATTGTTATATTCGTTACTTCCGGATGCTGACTCTTCCATGTGGCATAGAGATGGATCAAAAAAAACACGCCAAAGCAAATGCTGCCGACGAGCGCGGGAGAAACATATATCCCCCGGGCATAAAGGATGGTGAGCGTAAAATAAAATATCACCGCCGCGGCGAACAAGAAATGCACCAGCCCGAACCAATACGCCGAAAAGCGATAATACCAATCCATCACCGCGCCTTTATAAAAATGTGCCAGGGCCGATGCCGAAACGAATGTGAGCGCGAGGAGAATGAATAGGCTCTTCAGCCAGACGCTGCCGATGCCGAACGCCGCCGCGAGCGTGGCATATACGGCAAGATGCACGATTATAAGCAGTAGTTCAAAAACGATGAAATTCGCAACAATGGCGACAGGCATAACGATGGTGGATAATGATTTATTCCGCGACGACGTGATGAGTTGCGTTGATGGCTTCCCTCGGGACATTGATCAACAGTGCTGTGAACGAGCCGAGAAGAACGACGATCGCCGCCACCTCAAAAACCGTGGCATAACCAGCCACCTGCGCCTTGAGGATAATAAGGCTTGTGAACTGTTGCATTAATTGTACCCCTGATCCGTTTAAAATGCTTTGCCGTGCGATGGAAAACACATTCGCATTGATGGAGTTATCGAGCAATGTGCTGAAGATCGCCACGCCGAACGCACCGGAGATATTCCGCACGAGTGCCAAGACGGCGGATGCTTCACCGATCTCGCTTTGCGGCACGACGACAGCAACAATGTTAGTCCGCTGAGCCATCCCGAAACCGAGCCCGAAGGCCATAACGCACATCGGGATGATGATATCAACGGCCGTCGAACGCGGATCAATGTAGGAAAGGAAGAAAATACCCACGCCGCAAACGAACGTACTTGCAAATATAACATAACTCGGCTTTACCCTGCCGATCAGGCGCCCACCGATAGGCGCGGCGGCCATGAGGGCTATGGCGAGGGGGATAAAAAGATAGCCGGTCTGCGTGGCGTTGTATCCCAAAAATGTCTCGGCGAAGATCGGGATGAGGAAGATCGCCCCGATGAGCGCCATGAAGACGATGAAATTGTTCAGGAGCGTATAAACAAAGGCGGGTATCTTGAAGAAATGGAAATCCACGATGGGCTCATCCTGTCGCATCTCAATATGATAAAACAAGGCACTAAAGGCGATCGTGCCAAGATAGCATGCGACGCTCGCGAGCGACGTCCATCCCCACGTCTGCCCCTGATCGAGCACGAGCGTGAGCGTAAAGAGCGCCGCGCCGAGCGTGGAAGCGCCCCACCAATCGAACTTTGCGCTCCGCTTCTCCCCTACTGATTCATCAATATAGTTGATGGCGAGGAACAATCCAATGATGCCAAGCGGAATATTCACGAAGAACACCGCCCGCCAATTGAAGTTATCGATGAGCGGTCCTCCGATGAGCGGGCCGAACACCGACGCCACGGCGAATGCCGCGGACCAGATGCCGAGCGCCTGCGCGCGCTCTTTCATATCGGTAAACGTGATGGCAAGGATCGCCATCGCCGTCGGATAGTCCGCCGATACCGCGAACCCCTGGATGACGCGGAATACGATCATCGACGGAAGGTTCCACGCGATGGCGCACAAGCCCGAAGCGATGATGAATCCGATAAAACCGATCAGATATATTTTTTTGCGTCCCGCGGTGTCTCCGAGCTTTCCCCATACCGGTACGAACACCGCGTTCGCAAGGATATACGCGGTGGAGATCCATGCCGCATCGGTAACGCTGATGCTAAAATCAGTGATGATCTTCGGCAGGGCAAGATTCACGACCGTCTGATCGAGACGCCCAAGAAACGTTCCGAAGATGACGGTGCCGAGCACCCACCAGCGCAAGTTGCTCTTATCTGTTTTTATTTCTCCCGTTGCTTCAGCCACGATCTCACTTTTTATTGTGTATACACCCAGATCCGTGCCGACATACCGTTCTTTAGCTGCGGATATTGCGTCGGGTCAAAGCGGACATACACCGCAAACTGGTTCGTCGGCCGTTCGTCGGAGATGTTGAACACCACGTCGCTCTGTTCCGACGTCGGACTCACTTCATCCACCACTCCTTTGAACTGCTCTGAGCCGAACGCGTCCACGGTGAAAGTCGCCGCATCCCCTACTTGGACGTTGTCCAATCCCTTGTTCTCGTCGAGGTTACCCACCACGCGGAGTTGGGTCGGGTCGATCATCGTCGCCACGGTTCCCTGACCGGTAAGCGTGTTCATGTATTGGCCGATATTATTATTGGTGGTGACGATCTCACCGGCGGTCTGTGCCTCCACCACGTCATTACCCACGAGCGCAACAGGCTGGTTTGCCGCCACCGTATCCCCCGGATTCACGTAGAGCGCCTGAAGGACGCCGGAATCGGTCGGTGAAAGATTGATAAGCGGCGCCTGAATCTGGGACAGGTCGATATACACCGTTTTTGAAGAAACGTAGTAATAAAGTCCGGCACCTGCGCCGCCGATCACGATGAGCGCAATAATGACCCAGGTAATAAGTTTCCCGCGGCCTCCGCTTGAAGCTTTTTTCTCGTTTTCGGGCATGGTGATTAAAAATTAGTGATCGTATCGCCCGCGCTCAACCCCGACGTGATCTCGGTTGTGCCCCTATCTCCCACAAGCCCGACGGTCACCGGCTCTTGTTCGGTGGTATTTCCCTTCGCTGCCAGCACAAAATAATCATTCCCATTATTAATAACCAGATTACTTGGTACTTCGACAACGTTGTCGTGTTCCGCTTCAATGATGTCCACATTCCCCGTCATGCCGTCTTTGATGTTGCTGTTCGGGTTCACGAAGTGGAGTGTTACGAGGTACGCCGCGGAACCGTTCACTTGTGTTTCTGCCGCATCCACGGTGCTCACCGTCGCGGGAAATGTCACGCCGGTGCCAAACGCATCGAGCGTCACATCTGCCACATCCCCGGACTGTATCTTTGCCACATCATTCTCCGAAACATAGGTTTCGATCTTCAATCCACTCTCGTTGATGAGCGACATCATCTGCGCGCCCGGAGATACCACCTGGCCGACTTGCGCGGTCAG
>DATKHM010000076.1:0-4643 GCA_035510235.1 Minisyncoccota bacterium
GCATAGTGTATGGTGGTGGTAATGAAAATATTATTAATAGAGGACGAGAAGGAGATAGCGCATTTCATCATAAACGGGCTTAAGGCGGAGCACTTCGCCGTCGATTGGGCGGAAGGCGGTGCAAAGGGGCTCATGTGGGCAAAGGTCAATCCCTACGATCTCGCGATCATCGATATCAATCTTGGGAAGGGCGAGAATGGCATCGACATCTGCGCCGCCATCAGGGCGAAAGGTCGGATGTTTCCGATCATCATGCTTTCGGTTGTGAACGATGCGCATACCAAGATCGAGGCGCTCAATATCGGCGCGGATGATTATCTTACGAAGCCGTTCTTCGTCGCCGAGCTGCTCGCGCGGGTCCGCGCGCTCCTTCGCCGCGAAAAGAAACTGACCGGGCCGAAGCTCATTATTGCCGACCTCGAACTGGATACGCTTGCGCACGTGGTCACGCGCGCGGGCAAGGAGATCAAACTGAACCGAAAGGAGTTCACGTTGCTGGAATATTTTATGCGGAACGCGGGGACGACGCTCACGCGCGGGATGATCCTGGAGCATGTTTGGGATATGAACGCCGACCCCTTCACCAATACCGTGGATGTCCACGTGCGCTTTCTTCGCGCGAAGATAGACGAAGGGCATGATCATAAGCTCATCAAGACCGTGCACGGGTACGGATATAAAATCGAGGAATAATATTTTTTACGGCGCGGCGGCGCTGTAGTATACTAGATAAATCATGGCCAATCAAAAATCACCGTTGCCTACCACGTTCGTCGTCCTTGGCGTTACGGGGGATCTTATGACGAAGAAGATCGCGCCGGCGCTCTTTAATCTGCACGAAAAAGGCCTTTTACCGGCGCATTTCCGCCTGATCGGCGTATCGCGCCGCGATTGGACGGATGAGGACCTCAAGCGCCACATTCAGGCGATTTTGGAAGTGAAGGTAAGGGATGCCTCGCCCGCTTCGGTCAGGTCGTTCTTGAAGAGTGTCGTGTATCACAAGCTCACCTTCGACGCCTTTGCGGATTATGTTGCACTTGGCGACGCGCTTAAAAAGATAGACGATGAACATGGCGCGTGCTCGAATAAATTATTTTACCTTTCCGTTCCACCGCAGTTCTATGACACGATCTTTACGAACATCCACAAGGCGCGGCTGGCGATAACGGATGATGCGAGTGGAGGGTGGACGCGCGTGGTCGTCGAAAAGCCGTTCGGCAGCGACGAGAAGAGCGCGAAGGCGCTCGATGAACGCATCGCGCGGCTCTTCAAAGAAGAGCAGGTATATCGCATCGATCATTATCTGGCAAAGGAAACCTTGCAGAATATTTTGACGTTTCGTTTCTTCAATAATCTTTTTGAAGATAACTGGGGGCGTGCATTGATAGAAAAAATTTATGTGCGCGAGCTCGAGAATGTCGGCGCGGAGGATCGCGGCCCCTTCTATGAAAGCGTGGGCGCATTGCGCGACGTCGGTCAGAATCATTTGCTCGAGATGATCGCCCTCGTCGCAATGGATGAACCGCGTGATATGACCGCGGACGCGATCCGCGCGGCGCGCGCGGCGCTTTTGGAAACGATCAAACCGCTCACTCCGTCGGAGATCGCGCAAAAAACGTTCCGCGCGCAATACGATGGCTATCGCACCATAAAGGGCGTCGATCCGAAGTCGAATGTTGAAACATATTTTAAGGTTGCGCTCGAGCTTTCGCATCCGCGCTGGAAGGGAGTGCCGATTTTTATCGAAGCGGGCAAGCGCGTTATCGACCCCAAGCGCAACGGAGAGGTGACGGAGATCGAGGTGGTGTTCAAACATGAAGAGCCGTGTCTCTGCGCGTTGTATGGTGCTGAGGATGAAGAAAATATCGGTGGTACACGCGCCGCCGGCGTACCGGTAAGACACTTCAAAAATTCGATCACTTTCCGGCAGGATCCGAGCGAGGGCATCACGATCCGTTTTTGGGCAAAGAAGCCGGGGCTTGCGATGGAACTCGAGGAGCGCGTCTTTGATGTTGACCTTCGCCAAGGCGAGCGCAAATCGCAATACACGGAAGAGTACGAGAAGCTTTTGCTCGATTGCATCAACGGCGACCAGACGCTATTCGTGTCGAGCCGCGAGATCGCGGCGATGTGGCGCTTCATCGACCCGATCGTAAAAGGATGGGACAAGGGCCTGGTGCCGCTGCGCCGCTACGAACCGGATACGGAAGCGATCATCGCCGAAGCAAGCGTACTGATTGATCCGCCGGAACATGCGGCGGCGAAAGATTCCGGTCGGAGGCTCGTCAGAAAAGAGATCGGCATTTTTGGCCTGGGAAAGATGGGTGCGAACGTCGCGCGGCAGTTGCACGAGAAGGGCTGGCGCGTGGTGGCGTCCAACCGTTCGCCCGGCCCGGTTGAGGAAATTAAAAAGGAGGGAATCGAGGGCGTGTTCTCGCACGCCGACCTTGTTGTGCAGCTCAAGGCGCCGCGCATCATCTGGCTCATGATCACCGCCGGAAAGGGAAATGACGAAATTCTTTTTGGCCGCGACGGCATCGTCCAGCACTTAAAGAAAGGTGACATCGTGATCGACGCAGCAAACGCCTTCTATGAAGACACAGTTCGCCGCGCGAAGCTCCTCAAAAAGCGTGGCATCCATTTTGTAGACGTGGGATTTTCCGGCGGGCCATCAGGTGCGCGCAAGGGCGGATCGCTCATGATCGGCGGCGAGAAGCAGATCTACGAACGACTCGAACCGCTCTTCCGCGATCTTTCCGTGCCCGGCGGCTATTCATATTTTGGCGCCGCGGGCGCGGGCCACTTCGTAAAGATGGTTCACAACGGCATCGAGTACGGCATGATGCAATCGCTTGCGGAAGGTTTTGCGATTATGAAGAAGTCGCCGTTCAAGCTGGACCTCGAGCAGGTGGCGAATGTGTACAACCGCGGCAGTGTCATCGAATCGCGCCTCGTGGGATGGCTGGAGGATTCTTATAAACTATATGGACAGGATCTCAAAGCTGTTTCCGGCTCCGTCGCTTACACTGGCGAAGGCGAGTGGACGATCAAGACCGGAAAGAAATTAAAAGTGCCGACGCCGGTCATAGAGGACTCGTTCAAGTTCCGCGTGCGATCAAAAAAATCGCCGAGCTATATCGGAAAGATTTTGTCGGCGCTGCGGAACCGTTTCGGCGGTCATGCGATTGACCAGGGAGAGAAGTAAGATCTGTTCGAATCCCTCCCTCTCCTAGGCGTGCCAGCAGCTTGACTTTATCACACAAATAATGTAGTGTATTTGTGCTGTCACTACAGCATGGAGGACGTCATGACCCAAAAGGTCGCAGACGTTTTTACCGCTAAAGTCGCTCGTCAAAAGGACGAATTGTCTAGACGAGTGAATGAGGGAACCCTTGATGCTCAAGAGGTTTCCATCGCACTTCAACTGCTCATTGAAAACCGTTTTACCGTCAGTGATGAATGGCTTGACCTTTTGAAAGTTGAAGTCAATGACCTCGAACTTCGAAAGGGAACACTCTTTGTCATTATCGTTCGCATCGAGCCTCCCGTCGAAGAAGACGGCGATTCGCCCATAAGAAGGTATTCTTTGGCGGTTGACCTTCGGGCAGGGGAGAATACTGCTTCGGTAAAGCTGGATGAGATCATCGACCACACCGACATTCCAGGCTTTCTGGTTTTACTCGGGGAAAGTATTGTCGATGAAGTTCAGATTCTCCAAAACGCAATCAATAAGGTCGGCAAACTTGAGATTAACTGGGCTGTCATCGACGATATGGACGAGATTGGTGATCTCAAAAAAATCGTCTCGTTCACGCTTTCCCTTCCAAAGGGAAAGGTATTCTCTGGTAAATGTAACCTCTCCCAGGTATCCTATTTCCTTCAGCTCTGGGAAGAGGATGAATGGCTGAGTGTATAAGCCTTTTTCAGAAATACAATCGGCGCGTCAGCAATGGCGCGCCTTTTTCTTTAAAAAACCATAATCTTGTTCGAGATCTCGCCCACACTGCCCGCGCACATTTGTTTATTTTTTTAAGTTATCAACCGCCCCCCAGCACCAAAAATCCCCCAAATAGCGTATAATAATAGCTATGATTCCGGACGATATTAAGAATTATGGGAAGCAGTTCGATTTTGAACCAAATATCGAAAACGCCGCCAAACTGAAGAAGTTTGGCAAATTTGTGGTTGTGGGGATGGGCGGATCGCATCTGGCGGCCGATCTTATCAAAGCGTGGCACCCGGAGATCGATATTGTTATCTGGTCCAACTATGGCCTGCCGCCGATCCATGAAAAAGACCTTAAAGAGCGCTTGATCATTTTGAGCTCGTACTCCGGCAGTACTGAAGAGACGCTCGACGCGTTTGCTGCGGCGAAGGCGAAGAAACTTTCGTTCGCCGTCGTTGCCGCGAAGGGGAAATTGCTCTCGCTCGCCGAAAAGGCAAAGATTCCCTACGTGCGCATTCCGGACCTGCATCTTCAGCCGCGCATGGCGACGGGGCTGAGCCTGAAGGCGATGCTGGCGCTCATGGGCGAGAAGAACCTGCTTGCGGAATCGAAGTTGCTGTCCACGCAGCTGCATCCGTCGCGGGAGGAACTTCGCGGCAAGGATCTTGCGCGGCGCATCCATGGCGAGGTGCCGATC
>DATKHM010000077.1:0-6350 GCA_035510235.1 Minisyncoccota bacterium
CCCTAAAGGATCCGCCCATGTTTTTGGAGCCGCGAATGAGCCGTCAGTGACGTCGAGGTGGAGCGTGTCACCATCAGCCAGAAACGTTCTTGCGATCTCGATCTTTTTTTTCACGCACTCGACATCCGGACAGTTGATGACGGGGATCACTTTCATGGATTTACTTTCCGTTCTCGATTTCCGTTATTTTTCCCAGGCGCCGCACGTAGCGTTCTTCATTATCCTCGAATGGAGTCGCGAAAAATGCGCGCGCGGTCGCGAGCGCCTGCTCAGGCGTGATAAAATCCGCGGCGAGGCTCAGGACGTTTACATCGTCGTCATGCCGCCCGACGCGGATATGTTCCGGCGACATCGCGAGCGCGGAGCGCACGCCCTTAAACTTGTTGGCGACGATGTCCACGCCGAATCCCGAACCGCAGATCACGATTCCGAAAACAGGCGTGGGCATGGCACCCGCTTGGGCAGCCGCCACTTTTTCCGCGACCGCGCGTGCAAAGTCAGGATAGTCGTCGGCAGGATCGTTCGCGGCGGCGCCGACGTCGATCACTTCATGGCCATCGCCTTTCAATGCCGCCACAAGAGTGGCCTTGAGATCAAATCCCCTGTGGTCCGCGCCGATGTAGACGATCATTTTTATAATTCATAATTACAGCAACGCTGCTACTTTTTGCACGTGCTTCACGAGTGTCGACACGTACCCCGCTTCGTTGTCATACCACGAGAGCACCTTCACCATGTCGCCGTCGATCACTTTGATGAGATCAAGCGGAACGGTCGCGCCGAACGGCTGGCCGATGATGTCGGAGGACACGATCTGGTCGCGCGTCACCTGCAGGATCCCCTGCCAGCGCGGAGACGCGGCGGCGTCGGTAAGGATCTGCGCAATCTCCTCCACGGTCGTCGGACGCTTTGCAATAAAAGTGATGTCGGAAATGGAACCGGTGATGTTCGGCACACGGAACGAGAGCCCGTCGAACTTTCCTTTAAGCTCCGGAATCGCGCGGGCAACGGAAATCGCAGCGCCGGTTGTTTCGGGAACGGTATTCATCGCCGCAGCGCGGCCCTTGCGGAAATCGTGGCCGCCGCGGATCGGTCCGTCAACGAGCGCTTGCGTGGCAGTGTATGCGTGCACGGTCGAGAGCGACGCCTTGATGATACCGGGATTTTCGGAAAGTACCTGTATGACCGACGACGCGGAGTTCGTTGTACATGAACCGTTCGACGTAATCGGCGCGATCTTGAAGTTGTCTTCATTCACCCCTACCAAAACCGTCTGTCCAGCGGCGCCATCCTCATCTTTTGCCGGAGCGGTGATCACGACGCGCTTCGCACCCGCATCAAGGTGCACCTTGGCTTTATCGTACTCATCGAACAACCCCGTCGACTCGACGACGATATCTACATTCAACGCTTTCCACGGAAGCTGGGTCGGATCCTTTACCTGCAAGAAATTTATTTCCTTTCCGTCAACGGTCAGCTTGCCATTCGGAAGATCAGCTTTGATCTCTTTTTCGAAGCGGCCGTACACAGTGTCGTATTTTAAAAGGTAGGCAAGATTTTCCACGTCGCCCAGATCGTTCAGAGCGACAATCTCTATGCCGGGCAGCTCAAACGCGGCCTTAAAGAACAACCGACCAATCCTGCCGAACCCGTTGATCGCAATGCGTACGTTGGCCATATGTTTGTTAAAAAATCGTTAAAAGTTTATATTGGGTGACCGTTTCCTCTATTATATAGCGAAAAGCCCCGAAAGCCCAAGGGTAGAGCCCTAGACGGCATCTGTATTCCCGATATAAACAAAATCGAATTTACCGCCGGAGATACTCATTCCTGCTCATGATGCTCTTCATATCCGACAAACGATCAAGGAACACCTTGCCTTCAAGATGGTCAAATTCATGCTGGATGATTCTTGCGAGCAATCCGCTCGCACGAAGTCTGAATTTTTTCCCCTTTTCATTGAATGCTTCAACCACCACCGATTGAGAGCGCTTCACGCTACCGAACAATACACCGGACGCCACGCTTCCACACCCCTCATAGCCGAATATTTTTTTGCGGGACGAGCTGAGGATTTTTGGGTTGATAAAAATCCGTACGGGGTCAAGCTGGTTTTGCTTCCTGGACTTCGTCATCCTGATCTCGGTCACGAAAATCCGTTGATTGATCCCTATCTGCGGTGCCGCCATGCCGACCAGGCCATGATAGCGCATGGAGTCAATGAGATTTCTGATGACTGCTTTGTTACGTTTTGAAGATGCATGGACCCGCTTAGACTTGGTTCTAATAATAGGGTTGCCGACCTGTGTTACGGGTTTGACGATCATGAGACTATCGTCACGGTATCCCCTACCTGTATATTATATTTCGCAACGGTGCCGGCGTTCACTTCCAACACCTTGTCGGTGTTAGCGGGCGAGTAGAATATCTGTGACGGGACCGCGGTGTTCGGTTCGGCCGGGGCATTCTGCGCAAAGCCGACGACGGTGTTGCCGCTGATCCAGATCATGTCGAGCGGAAAGTTCATGTCTTTCATCCAAAAACTTTGCACGCTGCCGGAGGAAAAGACGAACAGCATGCCATCGTTCGCGCCGAGCGACGGACGATTCGAAAGGCCACGCGCCTGCTGCAGTATTGTAGATGCGACCTCCACGTTGAAGCTTGCATTATCGATATTCAGCGATTGCTCCGGGAGTTGCGGGTTGACGTCGCCGTCATCGGAAGACGTAGGAGTGGATGACACGACGGTGGACGATGGCGCGGCGCTCGAACCGGCGGGCGCCGTCGGCGCGGTTGAACTCTGCACCGTCACGCTCGCGCGCGGAAGCGGCGGATTCGGCCGGCCGAAGAACACATACCACCACACGCCCCCCGCGATCGCGAGGAGGATGAGAAATATGCTGATAAAGAATGTTGTCATATTTTTCTCCGGCGGCATTGCTCTATATATTAGCACCGCCTGCCCCTGCGCCAAAACGAAGGCCAAACACCACAATACCGAACGCCACCGCGACGTTCAGCGATTCCTTCTTTCCCATCATCGGGATCTCCAATATCCGGTCAGTCGCGCGCAGAATGGACGGCGGCAGTCCTTTTACCTCGTTGCCGACGATGATCGCCACGCGCGCGTCATTTCCCAACCGCACAGCATGGTAGGGCGTCGATCGCTTGGACTGTTCAAGCGCAAAGATCTCGTATCCTTCTTTTTTTAAACGCTTTACGGCGCCCATCGTCGTCTTTGCAGACTCCCACGCCAAATATTTTTCCGCGCCGAGCGCAACCTTGGCAAAATCCGGGCGCACTGCTTTAAAGCGATCGAGCGGCGATGGCGTGATGCCGCACAAAAATATTTTTTCCACACCAGCGGCATCGGCGGTGCGAAAGATCGATCCCACGTTGTGGACGCTCCGGATGTCGTGGGCGATGACGATGAGTTTCATTCCTCTCTATATTAGATGCCCGCACCGTCGGCCGCAACATCAATTCGAAAACACCACCCCGGAATCTCCGTTCACGATAAATCGAGCGTTCACGAGCGACGGATCGCCGAACAATCCGCCCGCGGTGTTCGCCGCCGTGCCATAGAACTGCACGCTTGCGCCGGTCAAATAATTTCCCGTCTCCATCGTGAAGACCCAATGATACCGATGACTGGGGTAGAGAACGAGCGGCGATGATGCGAAGGTAAAGGTGGGAGTTCCCGCGCAATCATATCCATAGAAACTGTTGTCGCCCGGCGTCATCCCGAGGGACGACAGGTCATATTCGTCGAACACTTGCACGGAACACCAGACAGCCTCGATATTCCGCGCGCTCGTTTGGGCATTCGTCGTAAATAGTTGTATAGACTGAAGCGTCGACGTGGAAGGCACGGTAAAGTACTGGTATGCATAGCTGAGCGACGGGCTCAACAAATACTGCGTGAATCCCGCAGGGAAATTCCATGTGGCGGTTGCCGCGGCGGAGACGGCGCCGTAATTATCTCTGGCGCGGACGCCGATAAGATATGAGTTCCCAACGGCCACAGGGATCGGGCCGGGTGCGGTCCAGCCAGCATCCGAAAGTGAGGTAGATGTGGAATAGTTCATCTCATAATGGAGCGGGTTCGCCGGCCAGTCGGGATCCGTCGAGCTTGCCCATGTAATGGTGAGTTGCATGCCAAGTTGGTCAAAACTTGCTGCAAGGTTCGTTGGCGTCGTAAGCGGCGGCGGAACAGGCGTTGACGTTGCCACGACGCCAAGCATCTCCATGAACGGAAAAAATGGCGCGGTGTATTCCACGCGGCCGGTGCCATAAACAAAATTATTCCACATGACCGTGCCGGTGGTCGTGGTCGCCGTGCCGGCGAGGATCACGCTGCGGTTCTGAAGATCCTGAACAGTAGCGAGGCGATAATAAAAGTACGGCTTGAGAGGAATGGAGAGTCCGCTAAAGGTAGTCGTTGCCATAATGTTCGTGAATGGCGCATCGGCGGAGATCGGAAAATCCTCTATCATCGCGCTATAATTTTTGTCCTTGAATTCCTGAAGAGATACCTGCGACGCAAGATATTGCACATCGCTCGCCCTTCCTTCGAGCGTCAACGCATTGAGCGTACCCGCGAAACCGTTACCCAGCTCAAACCAGTTGTCACCATAAAAACTTCCTGGAGAATTTGCGCTGTCATCCAACTGTGAAAAAAGTATCGGGCTTGAAGTCGTCGCGGGGGCAGAGGACGTCGCCGTCGAAGATGCCTCTGTTGTTGTGGTGGTGTTAGTCGATGTGGTGGTCGATGACGCTGTCGAAGTTGACGACGCTATTACCGTTGACGTTGCATCTTGCGGCGTGCTCGTAGCATCGCTTGAAGTGCTCGTGGTGTTCTGAATAGTATTGGTCGCATCGGTCGTCGAAGTGGGGGTTGAGGTTAAGGTCGGGGCCGAAGCTGTATTCGAACTTACACTCACTGCGAAAACGCTGCCTGCGGAAATTACACCGTCTGTCGGCGTCAGCGATGATGTCGGGCGTGCCACTATGATCGTCGTTGTTGCGACATCGCTCGTCGCATTCACCGGCGCGAGGAAAGCCGTTGTTGTGGCATCGTCCGTATCTTCTTCTTCACCGTTATCGGAAAGATACCACTTCCCCGCCATCATGTCGGTGTATCCGGAGATCGGTTCCGGATCATACGCGGAAAATGTTCCGTCGTCATTCACCGTGTCCATCGCAAAGTGGATGTGCGTGCCGGGATGGGCCGCGCATGCCATGCCAGCGACGAGCCCAGTGTCACCGATGAGCCCGACCGTCTGTCCTTGCCGGACAAGCGTACCGATCGCCGCGAGCGTGATGCTGTCCGGAATCATATGCGCATACCGGCTCACAATATTCCCGCCGTGATCGATGATCAGCTCCGTGCCGTATCCCCCGTTATACCCCTCCTGGCTCAAGAACATCACTTTCCCGGAGGCCGCCGCGACCGCCGCTTTTCCATAAGCGCCACATCCGTTCTGCGTAAGATCCAGCGCGTAACTGTCTTTTTTGATATGCGTAGGCGGCGTGTCATACCCCTGGGTCACGACAAAACTCTGCCCTTTGGCATAGGGCAGCTTGACCGTCGCCGACGCATGCACGCGAACAGGGAGGGTCGCAAGGGTAATAATAGTGATGAGCCATTTTTTCATCGGAGCGGGCGGAGGGCTAGATAGTTAATGTCGAGAGAAATGTTTCGAGCATATCGCTGCACTGCGCCGCGCCATCCGAATTCTCCCCGATGACCGACGGTGCGATCTCGTACGCATGCTGATCATTGAACGCATAGACGAGCGTCGTCGGAATGCCGTCGATCGTCCCGGTCCACTGCACGCCGGTGCCGCCGCTCACGGAAACATCTTCGCTCGATTGTTCGGTGACGGCGATGCTCGGGTCAGCGCCGATGCGGTGCGCGATCCAATCCGCCATGTCCGTGCCCGGCGTATACGGGAATGCCGACACTTCGATCTTGCATGCAGCGGCGGGCGAAGCCGCATCGGGATGCAACGCGATGGTATCCGTTCCCGTCCGCTCGATGCTCCAGCTTGCGGGTACGCTGAACGCATATCCGTCATTCGAATCCGAAAAATTTTGCATTGCAACCGCGCCGACCGCAGTGCCGCTCGCAGAAACGTCCGGTTGCACATCCACGCTTGGTTGAGCAATCGTTGCCGCTCCGCCATTCGTCGCCGGCGACGTTGTCTGCCCTGCACCTGTTCCAAGATGTTCGGCTATCAAAAATGTTCCACCCGTGGCGGTCGCGGCGATGAGCACCCAGAGAAAAAGAATTCTTCGCGATTGTTTTTTCATAATTATTTTTTATTGAATAATGAAGTCGTTTGTAT
>DATKHM010000078.1:0-6190 GCA_035510235.1 Minisyncoccota bacterium
ATATTCCACAATCGACTATACCGTGGTAGTATGTCTATGTCGAAGAAGTACTTGCCCAAGTACCAAAAGCTAACGCAAAAATTACGCACGGCTCGCCTTGAAGCAGGATTGACCCAAAACTCGAATAATCAAGCATCATCAACAAACGCACAACAGACTTCTACTTCGACGGCGCAGCAAAGTATCAACCAATCCAGCAATAATACGGCAACTGGCACGCAGGATAACGCAGGCGTCGTCCTCGATACTCCGGCGGAATGGGCAAGTACACCTGTCGCTAATAATGCGAATGGTGAATGGCAAAAAATTAGTTTAGGTGCAAATCCTGTAACCCAAGAAGGCATCACGTTTTCCGACACCATCACAGACCTCGGCCAATCAATATCTCCATCGGATAGTCTTTGGGGTCAATACGTATACGCAAACAATTATGGCCAGACTATTACTACTACAGGAGAATTCGTTCAGGTTAATTTAACGATGGAGAACAATACGCAGTCTTTAGCGGTAGTAGAGGTCGTGCCTTATTACTTAGCCGACCAAGCGGGCAGGGGCTTCCAGTGGAAATCAGACCATTCATCCTGTTCTAATGGAGCTGATAGTGTTAATGTGCCGCAACAGTTAGAGCCGGGCATTTCTTGCACCGCGACGATCCTTTTCGAAGTTTCCCAGCAATCGCAGAGTTTCAATCTTGATTTCGATATGAGAAACGACCATTATAACGGGAACGTGCCGTATGGCAAATGACAACGACGGAATTTTATGAACTTCCATCACCATCACCACTTTTTCATTTATCAAGGTTCAACTGGTTCTGTTTTGATTGATACCTTAATACCGCTTCTTTCAGTAATCGTCGCTGGCATCTCCGCTTATTACGCCTTCAAGGCCGTGAGACAAAGTCGAGAAAGCCAAATTCCTATGATAGTGCCGATTATTACCGACGTTTCAGACCCGCAAACATTGCACTTCGAGATTGAGAATATCGGGAATGGAGTGGCGAAAAACATAAACGTCGAGATTAGGCCGACGGGTCGCTCCGTAGTGTTCGGCTCTGATTTATTACCGAGAAAATTCTCAGACAGCATCCAACATCTTGGCAACTGGACAACGATACCTTTTTCAGGAGGCGACAACCCTCTTTTCAACAACGGAGAACTCTTAATAACCTATGAAGATGTGTGGCGTAAAAAGTATTGGATGCGAGCGACCTTCAAGCCTGATGCGGTTCAGGCAAGACACTCTAAAGGCCATATTGATAAAAATTTCGCGGGAATATTTTACGGACCAATTTAGATGGAGTATAAATTTGCCGATGAGATGAACTGGCAGGAGCAGTTCAAAATGTTGAAGCGTTGGTATTATCGCATCCGTGACGGCGTAGACAATGACAAGGATGATTTCTATTTCGCGTTTTTTATAACCTGTCACCAATTCAAAGATTGGTTGGTGAAGGATGGCGCGGCGACAGCGAAAGAGGTTGATGACTGTATTGAAAAAAGCGATGTGCTAAAGCTATGCGCCGACATAGCCACCTTCTCCAAGCACGCGCGGGTTGGCAGAGAAGCGCGGACTGGTGATAGTAAGACAAATGCCGTTGGTCAGAAATATATGGCGGTGGCATCCGGCGTTATGGACTCAACCATTAAAATCGAGAGTGGTGGGAAGATAATCTACGCCAATCTCGAACTAGTCGGCGAATGTTTGGACGCTTGGTATAAATTTCTGGTCTCAAAGAAATTAGAGGTTCCCAAAACACTCGCAGAGGCAACAGCTCATATCTACAAACATCCTATGAAAAAGTGGGAGCCGAAGCCATAAAACGTTGCTAGAGGACGCGCCAAAAGGAGGGGTTAGGGGAGGAATTTTGGCACCGCCGGACGAGGTGAAGCCCCCGAAGACACGAGCAACATTCCGGCCTAGATAGTGCGAGTGTCGGAGGGGGCTGAACAGCCAGCCTTTCGGAGTGAAGTAGGACTTGTGATTTTCAGATCGGTGCTTCAAAAAATCCAAGAAATACGGGGCAATCCGCGCCTCATACCCCTTCAAATGGCTGCAGGGCAATTGAAGGGGTGAATGAAGGGGTAAACGGCCTCAGAATGTAGGGGTAAAGATCAGGAGTTTTGCTTGAAATGCGTCCGAACGTTATGATACAAACACCACAGTGGTCATCTATTGGCACGCATTCGGTCGTGTCGTGGTCGCGGAGAGCACGCCTCCTGTTGCGGTAATGTAGTTAATCGTTCCATTGCCAGAACTATCCGTCAGCTCCAAACATCCAGCGATACTCCCCGCCCCAATTCGGACCGTTGAGGAGGCACCTGCAATTTGAAGGGTTGTCGAAGGGGCTGTCGTTCCAATACCGATGTTGCCAGAGCCCATAATGATGAGCCTAGTACTTGTAGACTGGAGCGTTGTACCACTCGTAGTCGCATTACCCGTCGTAAAAAGGATATTACCTGACGATGCATTGCCGGTGCCAAGGCTACCGTTAATACTAAAATTAACGCCTGGAACATTCGTACCAGAAGCTCCCGTTATATTTAATGTGATCGCGTGCGGCGCTTGTGCTGTAATGGGCCCGCCCAAATACCAGTTATTAAAGAGTCCGGCGCCACCGCTGTAATAGGGGGATGTGCCATCGTACGCCCCTAAGAATCCTTGGTGGGTGGCAGTTGAAAAATCGTAGTTGTAAGTGATGCTCTGCCCAGAGCATGCCCAGCAACTGGTAAAGTCGTGACCAAGTCCACCGCCCCCTCCTACGAAGAAATCCACATTTCCTGTCGTCCACGCCACATCACCAAGGGCGAGCTCATTTCCGTTTGGCCCCGAGGGAAGTGCCCTTGCACCGTCACCAATCGCAAACGTCCCCAGGCCGCTTGCTTGTGTCTGAGGTCCAACTGCAACAGCTTCGTCATTGGTTGCTTGTGCCTCGTATCCGAGAGCCACGCCGTTGCCATAAGCTTGGCTACCAATTATAACGGGCTGGCCGCCATAAGTTGTACCTGCGTATCCTGAGGCCGTTGAGTTCGCATCCCATCCTACAACGACGCTATCGTTAGAACCCGCACTGGCATTCTGACCAAGGATGGAACTATAAGCGAAATTGTTTGCATTCGCACCTAAACCGAACGCTTCAGAGGTACTGTCTTGGGCTGCGGTAATACCTCCTTGAAAACTCCCTAGGCCTGATATTGTCAGATTGCCACCGTTCGCCGCAATAGCGGTAAGCGAGAAATTAGAGATCGAGAAATTGGTACTATTTCCTGCATTGTTCCATATATCAAGATATTCAGTGTCACTGCGATTCGATGTCCACTGCATTAAGTTTGTGCCAGGAATCGTTGTGATAGAGGCTTGTACATTGGTGCCGTTCTGATCGGTATATGATCCAAATGTGGGCGCGGTCCCGCTGCTGAGAGTGAGCGTGAATGTGGCTCGATACGTTACATCCTCCGTAATCGGAAAGGTCGCGTATGCGAACCCATAGCCGCCGCCAGTGGAGATGGCGGAGGTGATCGACGATGAACCACTGGATGAGAACGTACTAAATGGAAAACTCGTATTGTTCGTCCAGCCGCTAATCGACTGTGGCGTTGAGCTGGTCGACCCCATGCCAACGACGTTTCCCGCAAGAGAAATCGTCGCGTTCGTATTTCCGATGTTGATTGAGGACGCACTCGACGTCCCGATGGAAATGGTTCCCGTGGCGTCGATCACTGCGCCGGAGTTGCCGGTAATGTTGGTTCCAGTGAAGGTAAGAGAGGCAAATGCAAGATGGATGCCGATCCCGACAGAGAGGAGGACGACGGCGCCCGCAATGAAAAGGGTCAATCTCCCGAAGTGGTGGTGTTGCATGAACAGATAAGAAAAATAGTTATCGAGACTCTATATGGTCCATTATGATGCAAGGAAAAAATAATGCAAGAGATCGTCTGGGTACTTGCTCATAGCGTTGCGACATAGGCTCTCGTAAGCGGGCCAAAGTAGCCCGAATCAGGGACAATGCCCGCATGCTTCTGGAATTCTTTGAGAGCATCGAATGTATAGTCCCCGAAGTAGTCGGTCGGGCCGTATTCTCCCAGCGCTTTAGCGGCAGGGCCGATATGCTCTTTAATTAAGAGTTCCTGAAGGGCCTTGACATCAACTCCTCTGTCTCCTCGCTCAAGATCGCGAGTGAAGTGAAAGACAGTAAAAATGACACGAGTGTTTGTGGCACTAGCTCCGTTCTGTTCTGCGATCAGCGCCTGGAGCTCAGCCTCAAGAGATGCAATCTCCGCTTCGAGAGATGCCGTTCCCGTACTTACCGTTGTCGTCGCACCATCAGGCACATCGACGAAAAGGCCGGAGGTAACGTTCGTTATAATAGGGGCTGATGCGCTCGAACAATTGGTGGTAGTCGGAGTTAATGTATATACCGTCGATCCGGTAGTCTGGGAAAGCGCGGCACTTTCAATTCCGTTTGTACATGAAACCGTTGCGGTTCCTCCCCCGCTTGAAGTGGCAACCGAGAGGTCATACGAAGGAGAAACGAGTGTAAATGTACCGCCGGTCGATGAGGACATCATCACGAGAACGCTTGTGGCATTCACGCTCAAGGCGTCGGCGACAGAACCCGTAGCGATTGTGAGCGTTGTTGAAGGAGAAGAAAGCGATATATTTTCAGCAGTCGCAAAATTCAGAGGGGCAGCATGAGCAGCCGCGAGGGATGAGAAAAAAAATGCTCCTACCAAGAGGACAAATATGAATATCTGGTTACGGTGAAAATTCTGCATGAGATTAACTTATACTTGTAATCTTATCACAACTTTAACAGGGTCCCACGGCTAAAGTCGTGGGACCTCTGAAAGAACTTGTTGGTATCCGTATTAAGAGGTGGGAGTCTTTTATTGTGATGTTTCCGCCTCCAGCTTAAGCGACACCACCTTCGAGCTTCCGTCTTCCGCAAGCGTGACCCCGTAGAGAATGTCTGCCGCTTCCATCGTGGCGCGGTTATGGGTAACGACGATAAACTGCGTGCGCTTGGAGAAATCCTTGAGCATCGTGCCGAAGCGGCGGGCGTTGCGCTCATCGAGCGGCGCGTCGATCTCGTCGAGCACGAGGAACGGCGGCGGGCTGACGGACACCATCGCAAAGAGCGCGGCGATACCCACCAAGCTCCGCTCGCCGCCGGAAAGCATGTCGAGCGACGTCGTCTTCTTCCGCGGCAATTTTATCTCGATATCGACGCCGCCGTTCTTTTCCTGATAGATCTCGTCTTCGGTATGTTCCTCTTCTTCCTGCGCCTCGGCGGCGCTATTATTGGCTTCCTCATCTTCTTCCGCCACCCTCTCCATCTTCGGCTTCAATACTTTTAATTTTGCCGATCCCCCATCGAACATAAGAGCAAAAAATTTCTCGAACTCGTCGTTGATCTTGGAAAGTGATTTATCGAACTCGGTCTTTATCTTTTCGTTCAGCTCGCGCATGAGCGCCGTAAGGTCAGCGACCGCTTTATTGAGATCCTCCGATTCTTTTATTAAAAATGCATGGCGCTTTTCGGTATCTTCCGCTTCTTTCATAAGCGCATGGTCAACCTCGCCGATGCTCGCCAAATCTCCGCGCAAATGGAAGATCCGGCGCTCAGCCTCGGCAAGATCCACATCGGCTGCCGCTTTCGTATTCCTAAACTCCTCTGCTTTGCGGCCCGCCTGGTCGACCTGCCGCAATACCTCATCGCGGCGGAGATCGATCCGTTCCTTCTCAAGTAATAATTCCCGATTGATCTTTTCCCACGCGTCGAGCTTTCCCTGCGCCGCCTGGACATCGGCAACGGCGCCCTTGAACGTGGCATAAAAATCTTCCTGGCCAGATTCGAGTTCTTTTTCTTGGGCGCGGAACGTTGCGATGCTTTTTTCAAGTTCCGACAGATCCTTCGCCGCCGCCTCGAAATCCCGGCGCAAAGAATCCGGCACCGGCCGCGCCGCCGTGTGCGGCTCTTCTTTCTCCTCAAGCGCGAAACCAATCTCCTCGAGAACGGTCTCAATGGCGGCCTGCACCGCGATGGGTTCCTCGTTAAGGACCGCCTCCAGCTCCGCCTTTATTTTTTGTAATACATCAATAAGATGCTCCGTCGAGCGGTCTGCACCGTGCGCGCCGCCGCCGGAACGCTTCGCCATCTCGATCTGCGCCTCGATGCGCCCCACGTCTT
>DATKHM010000079.1:0-20752 GCA_035510235.1 Minisyncoccota bacterium
GAAAAAAAACTATAAAGCTTCAATACTAACCGTAATTGCCCTTGCGCTCGGTCTCGGCGCCCCGCTCGCGGCGCTTGCCGCCGGCCCGTTGCCGGTAAATCTCGGAACAGCCGGTAGTTTCGCGCTTCTCGCAGAGACAACGATTACCACCACCGGAGCTACTGCGATTACCGGAAACGTTGGAATAAGCCCGGCGGCGGCGTCCTTTCTCCAAGGATTTTCATTGTCCGCAGATCCCTCAAATACATTTTCAACATCAGCTCTCGTGACGGGAAAGGTGTACGCGTCCAATTATGCTCCTCCGACGCCAGCGTATATGACGGGGGCTATCAGCGACATGGATGCGGCGTATGTTGACGCCGCCGGAAGGGCGACGCCAACGGCGAGTAATGTTGATGCCGGAATTCTTGGCGGGGAAACTTTTACTCCCGGACTCTACAACTGGACGAATAACGTTACGATAGCGGCAGGAGGAACGCCCTCAACGACCATTACCCTTGCGGGAGGTCCAAATGATGTCTGGATATTCCAAATAGCCGGGAACCTGACGGTTGCCGACGGCGGCAACCTTGGCAACGGTGCGCAGATAGTGCTTACCGGCGGAGCGCAGGCACAAAACGTCTTCTGGCAGGTTGGCGGACCCACCGGGGCAACGCTCGGGGCATACTCCACATTTAACGGAACTATATTGAGTGCAAAGCAAATCATTATGAATGCGGGTGCGGTACTCAACGGTAACGCCTTGGCCCAAAGCCAGATTACTATGATTGCCAATACGGTTGCGCTCCCTGCAGGTTCGGCTCCCGCAACGCTTAACGTCATTAAGCTCGTCGTAAATGCGAACGGCGGCACGGCAGTTCCTTCCGACTTTACTATTCATGTAACGAACGCCAGTACCACTCTTGATGTTGCGGGAAGCCCGTTGCCCGGAGTTGCGGCCCCTGGAACTCCCTATTCGCTCGCCCCAGGCACCTACACGGTGAGTGAAAATTCGAATACCTCTTATACGCAAAGCTTTACTGGAAATTGTAATTCGAGCGGTACCATCACCCTCATTGCGGGTCAGGTAGCGACTTGTACAATGGTTAACACCGACATTCCGGCACCTGCGCCTGTTGCTAGTGGAGGCGGAGGAGGAGGCGCAATCGTACCGCTGATCGGGATAACCAAGGTTCCCGCGCCATTGACTTTACCTGCGGGGCCCGGCCCGGTCACGTACACCTACACGGTTTGGAATGTCGGAGGCAACCAGCCATTGACCGGCGTCACGGTAACGGACGACAAGTGCAGTCCGGTAACGTACGTTTCCGGCGACGTGAATAACAACAGCGCGCTCGACCCAGGTGAAAACTGGAAATATAGTTGCACGACGACACTCGCAAGCACTACCACCAACACCGCTATTGCAACTGGCCACACCGGCACCCAGACCGCGATCGCTACCGCAGTCGCCACCGTTGTTGTCGGCGCGCCAGCAGCAGTTGTTCCTCCCCTCATTAATATCGTAAAGGTGCCGAGCCGTCTAACCCCGTTCCCATTCGGAGGCGGTACGGTCACCTATACCTACACCGTAACGAATCCGGGCGTAGTCCCGCTGAGCAATGTGTCGGTCACTGATAATAAATGCAGTCCGGTAAACTTCCTTTCGGGCGATACCAACGGTAATGGCCTCCTTGATGCTGGCGAAGTGTGGACATATGCCTGTAGTACCAACATCACGGCTTCGACCATGAACACCGCCACCGCCGATGGTACCGCAAACGGCCTTACTGCCATAGGCTATGCCTTCGCCACTGTCCTCGTGGCTGCGCCCGGACTTCCTAATACCGGATTTCCTCCTGCAGGAAATAGTGTCCCGTGGATCATACTGATAGTTGCCGGCATCTCTGTCGCCACACTCTTTTACTTCATTCGAAAGAAAGCCGCCGCGTAACTGACAAACGGCAGATGAAAAAAGCTTTCGCCCTGATCGCGGTCCTGATGCTCGGATACGCCGCGAAGACTGTTTTCGCCCAAACAAGCTCGACGAGCATCACCCCGATGGTGAGCATCGCCGACATCACGAACGTCATCTATCCCCTGCCCCTGCCGAGCGGAGGCGGCCCGATCACCTTCGCCTATAAGGTCACCAATCCAGGCACCATCCCCCTCAACGACATCACTGTCATCGATAGCAACTGTGCAAACATGTCGGGCGAACTGGGCGACACGAACGGCAATCGTCTTCTCGATCCCGGCGAGACGTGGATCTATACCTGCGCGACGGTGCTCACCAAAACAATCGCACACACGGCTACAGTCACGGCATATGCGAACGGTTTGGAAGCTACCGATGCCGAAACAACAACCGTCGACGTTCCGGGTTCGAGCGCAACATCTTCTCTCAGTCTTCCGAACGGCGGGTCGAATCCCAATAGTCCCAGCCTCCCAGCTAATGGACCGAATCCAAATACCTTGAATATAACTGTCCTTATCTGGGAAATTTTGGGAGGAATCCTTGTAGTACTTGTTATTGTCTATTTTGTTCTAACCCGAAAGAAACAATGAAAAAGAAGACTGTAGTAATATGGCTACTGATCGTGGTGGTCCTTGTGGGAGTGGCAGGGGCAGGATATTATTTTTTGTTATTGCCCCGACTCAACCAGAGCGCGACTGCGGGAACCGTACCGGATTCGCTCGCATGGAAGTTTCCAACCTCGTTCCTTAAGCTTCCCATAGCCGGGACGGGAGTGCCGGTTTCCTCGGCATACTCCAGCATCCCGGCGCCCGGCGCCGCACCGTCGGGACTTCCCGTTCGCCTCGAAATTCCCATTATCGGCGTGGACTCATTTATTGAAGACGCATATATTACGCCGCAAGGTGCCATGGAGGTGCCTTCGGGCACCGTAGACGTTGCCTGGTTTGCGCTCGGTCCCCATCCGGGGCAAGTGGGAAGTGCGGTCATCGGCGGACATTTTGGCATCGAGAGCGGCGTACCGTTCGTTTTTTATAACTTGAGCAAGCTTAAAGCCGGAGATGATATCTACATAGTGGACGATGAGGGAAACACTATTACTTTCGTGGTGAACTCGACTGCTTTATTGGCTGCAAATGCTGATGCGACGACTGTTTTTACTTCGAGCGACGGGAAGGCACATCTTAATCTGATCACCTGCGAGGGCATTTGGAACGAGATTGCCGGCGAATATCCCGACCGAACCGTAGTATTTACCACCGAAGTGTCCTCAGAGAAGAATGCGGCTCCCGGCACGACGCTCACCGTGGGTGACTTCCCCCGATCGCTCTCCGTGGGCGATTCCGGCGTGGACGTCTCGGCACTGCAAACCGCGCTCGAACAGAAAGGGTTTCTCACGATGCCGGCAAGCGTTGCCACTGGATATTTTGGCGCGCTCACGGGCGCTGCCGTTTCCGCATATCAAACGAGCGCTGGCCTGACCGCAAATGGCGTCTTTGGTTCTTCGACGAGGACTAAACTTATTTCAGATCTGGCAACCAATTCCGTTCTTCCCTATACTGGATTGGCGGCTGGGGCAACAGCAAATTTCTTCCAAACGTTCATCCAATCAGTAGAAAGTTTATATGCAACGCCGCTGAATGGCATCATTACCTTCCTTCTGCTCATCGCAATAGCGTTTATTGTATTCAAGCTTATCAGGCGGTAATATAGGGTTTAAAGCTCATGCGATCGAACATCTCATTGTTATGGTCGATCATCATTCTTGGGGCGGTAGGAATAACCTGCGCCGCGGCGATCATTTTTTTTGCGAATCCTGATGCGGCAGGCCAGTATACCTCTCTAGCACCAACCCCGCCGGCGGCCGCACAAACGCCGCAAATTCCGATCGATACAATCTCATCCGAAGCCATGGTGGGAATTCCTGTACGCCTCGTTATCCCCACAATCAACATTGACGCCCCCATCGCGCCGGCAGGGCTTACGGCCGACGGAGCAATGGGCGTACCAGTGGGACCTACCAGCACCACCTGGTTCGATCTCGGCCCGCGCCCCGGCCAGATCGGCAGCGCTGTGATCGCCGGGCATGAAGGGTGGAAGGATGGAATATTTGCGATATTCGATAATCTTCATGAATTGCAGCCCGGCGACAAAATATATATCGTGGACGACCAGGGAGCGACCACGACGTTCGTGGTACGTGCGCTCCAACTCTATGACCAGAATGCCAGCGCCGCACCGGTGTTCAGCTCAAGCGACGGACAAGCCCACCTTAATCTCATCACCTGCGAGGGAACATGGAACGCAGCGCAACAAAGTTATTCCAACCGGCTTGTGGTGTTCGCCGATGAAGAAACAGGGTAGGAGGATACCTGGGGAGAAGAAAAATGTGGCAACTCACTAAGGAACAAACGGCGTTGCCCCGCGCCAATCGGCGGCGAATGTTTTCGTGAGCGATGCGACGATGTCCTGGTTGGAGATCATAATGCCGAGCTCGCGGTTGTCGTCCAGCGACGCCGTCGAAAAATTTTCTGACCCGACGAACGCGCGGGCGCCGTCCGCGACGATCATCTTTGCGTGGATATAGAGCGGGGCGTCGGTCGTATCCGGATAAGTGCGGACGTGTGCACCCGCGGTCGCAAGTTCCTCGAACTCCCATTTCCACTCGGAAGCGCCCGTCATGTCGATATACACTGCCACCCCGCGTTCTGCCGCGTCAATGAGCGCCTTCACCACGGCCGCGTCGGCCATCTCTTCGTTGTATATACAGAGCGATTCCTCTGCACTGCCGATAAGATTGATCAGTGCCGCTTCCGAGCCGGGGCTCCAGATAAGGTCATCGCCGGCATCGCCGTTATTACCACCGACATTAGGGTCGCCCGAGGCAGTACCGCTGCTTCCCTGCCAATCTGTGTTGAACGTACGCGTGATCGCCGCAACATCGCGCAGGTCGCTATCGATGATCCCGAAATCCCGCCCGGTGGCATAGTATTTTGAAACCAGGTTGAACGTCATGATGAGCGCGCGATCCCCATCGACCACCAAAGACTTTTCGTGGGTCAAAGAAAAATATGATGGTGACCACCGCACGGGAACGCCGTTCGCCGCAAGAAAATTATATGCCGCTGCGTTCACACTCGATGACGCTCCTTGATATCCTGCGCTTAAAATAACCCGCACTGCCACGCCACGCCCTTCGTCGGCGACGAGCGCGGATTCGACGCGGGCATCGTCAAGTTCATACATCACGAGGTCGACCGATCGCGATGCACCGCGTATCAACGCCAACACCGGGGCAATGCCGTCATCCGGTTCGGTAATAAGGGAAAGCGAATCGCCCGCGATAAAATTCTTCTTAGTAAGGGAATAGAAGCGCAGAACAATCACAAATATCAAAAAGATTCCCGCAGCCGTACCAACGGTCGCTGTCAATGCATGATTCCACTTCATCTCCCAACACTATCATTCGCACATTAAAAAAAGATGATGATCGCACGGGCCCGCATACGAAAAAAACCGCTTTCCCATTGGTGAAAATTCCATTATGCTAATGGGCGACCATGGATACTGCCAATAAAAACTTCTGGATCCGACTTCCCCGCCCTATCATGGCGCTCGCCCCGATGGCGAACGTTACTGACGAAGCGTTCCGACGCATGTTCGTGGAATGCGGCAAGCCCGACATCTTCTGGACGGAATTTGTTTCGGTAGAAGGTCTGCTTTCGGTCGGCCGCGAGCGGCTGTTGTCCGACCTTTGGTTCAGCCCGGGCGAGCATCCTATCGTCGCACAAATTTTTGGGTCCAAGCCGGAGCAATTCGAGGCGATCGGACCGCTCATCAAAGAGCTCGGCTTCGACGGCATCGACATCAATATGGGCTGTCCCGATCGCGGCGTGGAAAAGTCCGGCGCCGGTGCAGCGCTCATCAAAACGCCGGAGCTTGCGAAGAAAATCATCCGATCTCTCAAAAAAGGTGCCGGCGGACTCCCCGTCTCCGCAAAGACCCGGCTCGGCTACCACGACACGGCTGAATTCGCCGAATGGATGTCCACACTGCTCGAAGAAGACCTTGTGGCGCTCACCATTCATCTCCGCACCCGCGCCGAGATGTCGGACGTGCCCGCGCACTGGGACCTTGCCCCCAAAATAGTAGTGCTCCGCGACAGAATCGCTCCGAAAACGATCCTGTTGGGCAATGGGGACGTCCGCTCGCTCGAAGACGCGCGGCAAAAGGTGGAGAAATCCGGTATGGACGGCGTGATGGTCGGCTCCGGTGCCTTCGGCAACCCCTGGTTCTTCTCCGGTCGGACGCCGGACTTCCGTGAGCGGCTTGAGCGCCTGGTCACCCACACCGAGCTTTTTGAGAAGCTCTATCGAAGCGACAATCCCAAAGCTATCAGCCAGGGCGGCCGGCTGAAAAACTTTGAGGTCATGAAGAAGCACTATAAGTCCTATACAACCTGGGGCGGGAACGATCTCGGCAGTGCCGCCCATTCTAGCCAGCTACATAATGCCAAAGAGCTCCGCCTGCACCTGATGGAGGCAAGTAATGCTGGTGAGGTCCGCCAAATTGTGCAGGATTTCCTTAAAAAATCTTAAAATCCATGGCCTGGCGGGTCCCGCAGGGTCGATTGACTTTTGGGGACAGGTCTGCTAATCTTAGCGTACAAATAAATGAGTAGTATATATTACCCCGCGAGGGGCTTTTTTATTGGGAAAGCCAGTAAATACCTGCTGATTTTAGTCGTGGCAGGCTTTTTGGCCTACCCGGCCGCTATTCAGGCCGATACGACGGCAACGCCTCCGCAAGCCGCCGCACCCATCGCGGCGGTCGGGGTCTCAGCGACCGCTTCGGCCCCCGAAGTGGTGTCCTTAACCCCAGCTGATACCAAATCCGTCTGGGTGACGGCCTATACGAGTACCCCGGATGAGACTTCCGACCACCCCCTTATCACCGCCTCGGGCGGGATGGTTCACGACGGCGTGGTGGCGGCCAACTTCCTTCCCTTCGGAACCCAGATAGAGATCCCGGCGCTCTTCGGCGATAAGGTGTTCGTCGTGGAAGACCGTACTAGCCAAAAGTTCGGCGGGCGCGTGGATATATGGATGCCCACCGTCAACAAGGCCGTGGACTTTGGTATCCAACACGCACAGATCGTCATTCTCGACCAGAATCTGGCGATGCAGTAAAATAGCAGGGAGTACTGCTATTGTAATGAAAAGTATATTAAAAGGATTCAAAGAGTTCATACTTCGCGGGAACGTGGTGGATCTTGCGGTCGGCGTTATGATCGGCGCGGCGTTCAACACGGTCGTTTCGGCGCTCGTGAAGGATCTTATGACCCCGCTCATCGCGGCAATATTCAGCCAGCCTAATTTCTCAAACTTTACCTTTACCATCCACGGCAGCCAGTTCCTCTATGGCGATTTTCTTAATGATCTCATCACGTTTTTGATCACCGCCGCAACGATCTACTTCTTTATCGTGGTTCCCATCAATAAATTGAGCAGTATACACAAAGGGCCGCCTCCGGAAGCAACCACGAAAGTATGCCCTGAATGTCTTAGTAGTATCCCCGCAAAGGCCCATCGTTGTGCCTATTGCACGAGCGTCCAGCCCGCAAAGTAGCGCCCTGAATGCGGAGATCATCCATTGAGAGATCGATGCATGCTCTCTATGCTCCCTCCAATCTTTTCCTGTTACCCTTCAACAACCAATGAATAAATATTGCCGATAAAATACCAACGATCGCCCCGCCCACGATATCAATCGGCCAGTGGACGCCGGCGTAGATCCGTGCAATGCCCATGAGCGTCGCGAGTGCAAAGAACCACCATCCCCATTTGCGGCTGACATACCAGACGACCATCGCGAGTGCAAAGAACCATGCGGCGTGCGCCGACGGGAATGACCATCCGGTCTCGTTGAAGAGCGGCGTAAAGTTATAAAAAGAAAATGGCCGCGGCTCGTGGTAGAAATATCGGATGACCTCCGTCACCAACCCGCGCGCAAGAATGATCGCAAGCGCGCCCTCGCAAAAGAGATACACCTTCTGCCGCCATCCCTTTTGATAATAAACAAGTACAAGGAACGCGATCACCAAAAGATACGGCAGGTACTCCGCAAAGAATATCGCGAGCGTATCCCAAAACGCATTATGGTGCCCGGCGGCATAAATGAACTGGAACACCGCCTGATCGAGTGCAAACATATTCATAGATTATAACAAAAAAGGCTGATATGTATCACAGCCCCCGTTGTTACTTTCTTACATATGGCAGTAACGCCATAAAACGTGCCTGTTTAATTGCAGTAGAGAGTTTTCTTTGATGCTTGGCGCAAATATGCGTGTGGCGGGGGTCGATGATCTTTGCCTGGCTTGAAACGAACCGGCGCAAAAGGTCGATCTCTTTATAGTCGATATTCTTTAAGTTCTGTGAGCAGAAAAAGCACTGCTGTGCGGCTGTTGCCATTGTGTATTTGTATTGATTAAACTTTTCTTACTTGGAGCGAGTCCAATTCGACGGCGGTATCACGACCGAAGATGGGCACCAACACCTTGATGCTCCCCTTCTCTTCATTCACTTCGGAGATCTTGCCGTCATATTCTTTGAATGGACCGTCGGTTATTTTTACCAGATCGCCTACCTTCAAGTCAAGGATCATCTTGTTGTCCCCGTGGTCGCTGCGCGCGAGAAGGAAATCAACCTCTTCCTTGGAGAGCGGCGTCGGCGTCGTGTTGTCGGGGCCGACGAAGCCGGTCACGCGCGGCGTGTTGCGCACCACGTACCATGAATCCTCGGTGAGGATCATCTCCACGAGCACATAGCCCGGATAGATCTTCTCCTCAACGGTCTGGCGCTTGCCCGCCTTCACTTTGATCTTCTTTTCCTTGGGGACGAGAATGTTGAATATCTTGTCGCCCATCGCGAGCGAATCGACGCGCTGCTTGAGGTAGCGCGACACCGCTTCCTCGTAGCCCGAATAGGTTTGGACGGCGTACCACTGGCGTACCAGTGGCTTTTCGTTCTGCGTGCTTGAATTCGGATGATTTAATGCCATTACGCCAAAATAAAATTCTTTATCAAATACGAGAACAAATAATCGAACCCGCCTAAAAATATCGCGAGCACGACGGCGATCCCGATGACGATGAAGGTGAGGCGGGTCGCTTCCTGGCGGGTCGGCCAGTTGACGTGGCGGATCTCATTCTTAGCCTCACTGAAAAATTTTATTATGCGGGCGAACATTGTTCTTTATAATACCTCAAATCCTCCAAATAAAATACCGCTATACTCGCGGTTGGAAGTAATAAGAGTGTAGCACTGACGGGGCTTGGCGTCAACCGGGGGCACACGCCCGGGCTATACCTAACCATGGCCCGGGCGTGCCGGTGGACCCGGCGGGAGTCGAACCCGTTTTCTCCGTTTGTTAAAGGTGGAGTCTTACCAGATAGATGACAGGCCCATCGCCACCGGCAAAGAAAGATTAACGAATGCATGATTAAAACTATCTAAAACATAAACAACCCCTTTCGGGGTTGTTTATGTAACAAACGGAGATCTAACCTGCTATCTCGGCAGACTCCCGCCTCGCCTACTATCTTAGTTCACCCAAAAGAAAAGTCAAAAACTTTTTAATGATTTTTTAATAACTTTTATATATCGAGATTCTGCACGGTCGCGGCGTGAGCCTGGATGAAATTCTTGCGCGGTTCCACCGCGTCGCCCATCAGGGTATCGAAAAGCTTGTCGGCCTTCTCGGCGTCCTCTACCATCACCTGCTTCATTAATCGCACTTCCGGATTCATCGTGGTCTCCCAGAGCTGTTCGGCGTTCATTTCGCCGAGACCCTTGTAGCGCTGAATATTCGGCTGGCGCTTGCCGTCGCCCTGCCCTTCGGTTACGCCATCGGGCGATTCCTCAACGCCTTCTTCTTCGACGCTTTCCGGATTCTCGGCGATCGTCTCTATTTCCGCTTTTTTCTTTCCTGCCTTCGTCGCCGCTTTCTTTGTCGCCGCAACCGGCGCGAGCTTTTGCAATTCCACTATCACTTTATCTTTCTCCTCATCCGAGAACGCGTATTTAATATTTTTCCCGAGCTGAACACGATAGAGCGGTGGTTGGGCGATGTAGACATATCCGCCGTCCACCACTTCGCGGAAGTAGCGATAGAACAGCGTGAGCAGGAGCGTGCGAATGTGCGCACCGTCAACGTCGGCATCCGTCATGATGATAATCTTGTGGTAACGCAGCTTTTCTATGCTGAACTCCTCGCCGATGGCCGTACCGATCGCGATGACAAGCGAGCGCACCTCGGCGTTCGCAAGCATCTTATCGAGCCGCGCGCGTTCGACGTTGAGCGGCTTACCGCGCAAGGGCAGAATCGCCTGTGTGTGACGATTGCGTCCCTGCTTTGCCGTGCCCCCGGCGGAATCTCCCTCTACTATGAATAACTCGGACTCCGCGGCGATCTTGGACGTACAGTCCGCAAGCTTGCCCGGGAGTGTGAGCCCCTCAAACGCCCCCTTGCGGAGAACCGTCTCGCGCGCCGCCTTTGCCGCAAGCCGCGCCTTCGCCGTCAAGATAACTTTCTGGATGATGGCCTTGCCTTCCTGCGGGTGCTTTTCCAAGAACTCCTTCAATGCCTCGTTGACCACTGATTCCGTCGCGGTGCGCGCCTCCGGATTGCCAAGCTTGGCTTTTGTTTGGCCCTCGAATTGCGGATCGCGAAGCTTTACCGAGAGCACGGCGATCAATCCTTCGCGGACGTCATCAGCTGTCAGATTCTCTTCTTTTTCCTTAAGCCATCCTTCGGTGCGGGCATAGTTATTGAGCGTGCGCGTGAGCGCGGAGCGGAAGCCGGTGAGGTGCATGCCGCCTTCGGGCGTAAAAATATTGTTCGCAAAGCTCATCTCGACCACACGAGTGTCGTCAACATACAGAAACGCCGCTTCGATATCGAGCTTCTCGGCTTCCTTCTCCACATAAAAAATATCCTCGTTGAGGCGATTCTTTTTTTGTGACAAGAATTTTACGTAGGAAAGCACACCGCCTTCGAAATAGAATCCATAGAAGTACGGCACCGGCTTGCGGCGATCGTAAAAGTTGATGCGGACGCCTTTTGTTAAGTACGCCTGCTGGCGCAAACGCTCGAGGATCACGCGATCGTTGAATTCAATCTCGGAAAATATTTCCGGGTCAGGAGAGAATGTCGTCTTCGTGCCGTGACGCTTGGACGCGCCGAGTTTTTTTACTTTGTATTCCGGGACGCCGCGCTTGTATTCCTGCACGTACAATCCCCCGTCGCGCTCGACTTCCACTTTGACCCATGAAGACAGCGCGTTCACGACCGATGCGCCGACGCCGTGCAGGCCTCCGGAAACTTTATATCCCTCGCCGCCGAATTTTCCTCCGGCGTGGAGAACGGTCATGACCGTTTCCAAGGTGGACTTTTTTGTCTGCGGATGGATGTCCACCGGAATGCCGCGGCCGTCGTCCGTGACGCTTACTTTATTATCCGGTAATAACTCGACGGTGATGGTCTTGGCGTAGCCTGCCATCACTTCGTCGATAGCGTTGTCCACGATCTCCCAGATCAAATGATGCAACCCGGTGGTTCCCGTGGAACCGATGTACATGCCCGGGCGCTTGCGGACCGGATCAAGTCCCTCGAGGACGGTGATGTCTTTTGCGCCGTATGTGGCACTGCCTTTATTGCTAGCCTTGGCCTCAAGCTTAACTGGGGCTTTTGACGCTTTTTTGACCTCTTTTTTTGATTCTTTTTCAGCCATTTTTATTGGGTTTTTTCCATATTTTCCGTTAAAAAATGCCACCTCGGCAATACAGATATTTTAGCATGCCGAGAGGTAAAAATCCAACGGTAAAATGAGCCAAAAATACCCCAAGCGAATCAACTCTTCGCGGCTATTCCATCTACCTTGCCTTCGAGTTTGGATATTCGATCAATAAGCTTCGTGATGCTTTCTTCCAGCCTTTTTATATCTCCCTCGATGCGGATCATATTGCCTTCCATGCGGGAAAATCCCACTTTGAGATCATCGATCATTTGCAGTCTTCTCCCAACCGCAACGGACCACCCTGCCGTAAACAGCAAGGCGGTCACTACACTGCTCGCGATAGCATAAAGAGTTTCCATGGTTGAATATGCTTTTGATTTAATGATAGTCGCTATCATCAGAAGGTCAAAAAAGATTTAATCTATTTTTAATGAATCTTAGAACTTCGTCGTCTGCGGGCTCCCTAACCCCGTCACGTAGTCGTAGCGCTTCCGCGCGTCGCAGTAGTACGTGCAATCGCCATTCGAGCCGCTCGTGATATCGCGGAAGTATTTGAGGGTGCTCGTGGAGGCCTTATCGACGTAGAACTTTGCGAGCGCGGCAGACCCGCCGAGTGCTTGAATGGCCGCCCACTGCGGTGCGCCGGCGCTCGTGCCACCAACGGTGTTCCAGGAACCTTTCGCTTTGCTGCTGGTGCCGGTTGTAAGATAAACCGGATAGCCAGACACCGGATCGGCGTTGTAGGAAACGTCCGGAATCGCGCGCATGCCGTTAGCCTTCGAAATTTTATATGTCGCCTGATAGGCCGGCTCTTTTTCGTATGCACTTACCCCGCCGCCGCTCCCCGACCACGCGCTCTCGGCGACGAGCGCGCCGCTCGACGCGAGTGCGAGCGATGTGCCGCCGACGCCGATCACATTCGGCGAGGACGCGGGCCAGCTCGCGCCAGTGCCATCATCACCCGACGATGCAAAGAACGCGGCGGCGGGGTTCGCCCTATCCACAAAATGTGTATCATAAGAAAGCTCGTCCGAAAACTCCGCGCCGCCCCAGCTCATCGAAATCGCAACGACGTCTTTGCGCGATGCGGCGTAGTCGATTGCGCTCAATAAGTTCGCACCGCTTGGCGTCTTCGCTTCCACAAGTAATATCTTTGCGTTCGGCGCGATCGCGTGCGCCCACTCGACGTCGAGCGACGTTTCCATCGCCCATCCGCTGTTTGATGCGGTCCCGGTCGCCACCTCGTGTTTCTCGAAACATCCGTTTGTAGTCGTGCAAGCAGGCAAGTTAAATTGCTTATCGAATACCGCAAGATCGCCCTCCATGTTTGCATCGTCGTATGCGTCGATGAGCGCGATCGTCCCCTTCCCGCCGGAGGCGGGAAGGTTATAGATCTTTTTTATCTCCGCCGGCGTCACCCCGGAAGGCGCCTTTTCGGCCGACCGATAAACGTGCACCGGCGGCTTACCCTGGAAATCCGAGAAACGATACGCCGCGTTGGCGGCCCCGGCGGGAACAAGCGCGGAAGCGGCCGCGAGGAGCGCGACAAGCACCGCAGATAGTTTTTTGTTGGTCATGCATTGGAGCGTACACCAATGCCCATTAAAACTATCTAAAATGGATTTTTACATTTGCCCGCCGTCCCTTTATACTGTGAATCAATGGAAAACAACTCTTTAGGGACAGAGCGAGTGCAGTGGGATCTGGCAATATTTTATTCCGGCGTGGATGATCCGCAGATCGACAAGGACCTCGCCGAGCTCGTGGCGCGCGAGAAAAAATTTTACGAAGATTATCGCGGCAACCTGGCGGAGAAGCTGGGTGGTGCGATCGCGGATATCGCGGAGATATCAATGCGATCCGATAAGATCTTTACATATCTCTACCTCACCCAGAGCCGCGACGTGGCAAATGCCGCAGTGAAGGCAAAGATGGCGGAAGTGGAACGGATCGCAAGCGAGGCCGGCGGTAATTATCTGACATTCTTTGATATCGAGCTCGTGGCGCTCGACGATGCGACGCTCGAAAAACTTTATGCGTCGGATGCCGTAGTGGCGCGGCACCGGCCATGGATCGAGCACGCGCGGGTGTTCAAGCCGCACCTTTTAAGCGAACCCGTGGAAGCGGCGCTTTCAAAGCGATCGCCCTTCGGGCCTGGCTCGTGGAGCGAGTTCTTCGACGAAGTGGAAGCGGATCTGCGCATGCAATTCCGCGGTCAGGAAAAGACGCTCACCGAACTTCTTGATGTGCTCACGAACTCCAAGGATGCCGCGGAGCGGGAGGAAACGCTTAGGGTCATCAATACCGCGCTTGGCGAATATTTTGCAAAGTATTCGGCGCAATCGCTTTATGTCGTCGCCGGCGAGATGGGGGTGGAGCGGCGCGAGCGCGGCTATAAGAATCCGATGGATGCACGGAACAAGTCCAACCGCGTTCCTGATGCCGTCGTGGATGCGCTCCATGAAGCGGTGACCATGACCGCCGGCCCGCTCGCCCGGCGCTATTATGCACTTAAGGCAAAACTGCTCGGCATGGAAAAGCTCGCGTGGAGCGACCGGAACGCGCCGATGCCTTTTACCGATACGACAATCATTCCATTTGATAAGGCGATGGAAACAGTACTCGCGGCGTATGCAAGCTTCAGCCCCACGCTCGCGGGCCTCGTCAAAGACTTCGCCAATACCCACCGCATCGACGCGCCGGTCACGAAGGGTCGCCGCGGCGGTGCGTATAACTATTCTATCGTTCTTCCGGGAAATCATCCCACATCGTACGTTTTTCTGAACTATCTCGGATCAAACAACGACGTAATGACGCTCGCGCATGAGCTCGGACACGGGGTGCACGGCATGCTGGCCGGTGAGGCACAGGGAGCGCTCATGATGCACGCGCCGATTGCATATGCAGAAACAGCGTCGGTCTTCGGCGAAATGACGACGTTTAATTTTCTTAAGAGTCAGCTGGAGGAAAAGAACGATACGAAAGCCCTCCTCGCGCTGATCGCCGACAAGATCGAGGGCAACATCAACACCGTCGTGCGGCAGATCGGCTTCTCGAACTTCGAGCGGCGCCTGCACGGCATGGATGCGGGATACAAAACCTGGCAGGAGCCGAAGAAATTTTCTCCCGAAGAACTGGATGCTATCTGGCTCCAGACGCTCAAGGATTTTTACGGCGTGGACGGTGAGGTATTCACCTATAAAGACACCGCGCATCTTTGGACATACGTATCGCATTTCCATCGCCCGTTCTATGTTTACGGATACGCCTTCGGCGAACTGCTGACGCAAAGCCTGTACGCACAGCGTCCCCGTTTGGGCGACCGCTTCGAGCCGCTCTATCTCGATCTCCTCCGCTCCGGCAGCACAAAGAACGCAGTGGAACTGCTTGCTCCTTTTGAACTCGACCCCACAAAAAAAGATTTCTGGGAGAACGGCATCAACGTGAGCCTCGCCGCGATGGTGCAGGAAGCGGAGAATCTTGCTGAAAAGTTATAAAAGTCGGAGAAACGCAGCACCAAAGCCCTTGGCCAAATCGTATCCGACAAGGTATACTGTTACCTATAAATAAAAATCCCCCTATGAAGAAATATATCATTGCAGGAGTACTTGTGGTCGCGGTCGTTGCATACTTGATCTTTGCAAATAGGAATTCGACGCCGGTAGCGACAATGCCGTCGGGAACGGCCGACGCGACCGGACCGACGTCGACGCCAACCACCACGCTTCCATCCGATAATCCGCCGGGGAGCGCCACGGGCCAATATAAAGACGGCACCTATACCGGCAGTGTCGCCGACGCTTTCTACGGCAACCTTCAGGCGGTTGTCACCATACAAGGCGGCCTTATCACCGACGTAACATTTCCCCAGGCGCCGAGCGGCGGCCACTCGAGCGACGTGAGCGCCGTAGCCCTACCTGAATTGAAGCAGGAAGCCATCGCCGCGCAAAGCGCGAACGTCAACATCGTCTCCGGCGCCACACAGGATTCCCAGGCCTTCCAGCAATCCCTCGCCGTAGCGCTCGCGCAGGCAAAGAGCTAATGAAGCAGACTCGCTTCTTGATGGGCATGCCCATCACCGCCGAGATTGTCGATCCGCAGGCGAACGAACAGATTTTTAATGAGATCTTTGATTATTTCGTACATATCGATGAGAAATTCAGCACCTATAAAAGTGCGAGTGAGATAACCGCAATCAACGACGGCACGCTTGCAGCAGCCGACGCGAGCGAAGAAATGCAGCTCGTCCTCGCGATGTGCGAAGAGACGAAACAGCAGACGAACGGCTACTTCGATATCAAAACTCCGAACGGAAAGCTTGACCCGTCGGGCCTGGTAAAGGGATGGGCGATCTGGAACGCCGCGAAGCTGTTGGAGAAAAAAGGTTTTGAGAATTTCTATATCGACGCCGGTGGCGATATCCAGCCCCACGGCAAGAATGCGGATGGTGCACCTTGGGCGGTCGGGATAAAAAACCCATTTAATCCTAGCGAGAATATAAAAGTGGTGCATGTCGGCGAGGAAGGCGTCGCGACCTCGGGCACGTATATTCGCGGTGACCATATCTACAATCCCCGCGCGGGCGGCCAACCGATGAGCGACATTGTGAGCCTGACCGTAATCGGCCCCAATATCCATGACGCCGACCGATTTGCCACCGCTGCGTTCGCGATGGGAATGGACGGCATCAAATTCATTGAACAGCTTAGCGGCTTCGAAGGATATATAATAGATAAGAATAAGATCGCTACCATAACGACGGGGTTTGAAAAATACACCGTCGGCCGCTAGCGGGACCCCCGAATAATCCTATGAACTTCATCGACCGCTTTTTGAACAAGATCACGATGTATCGCCTCGTGATGTACTATCTGATCATCCTGCTTGCGATCGCCGCCGTTTTCGGCGCGGTCGGCATCCTGCCGTACAATCCGATCGCGATCATTTTTTCCACATTATTTTTATTGGTCATCGCATGGGTCGTGAACGGCATCCTTGCGCGCGTGATGAATGCCCATCCGAACGTTGAGTCGGTGTATATCACCGCACTCATCCTTGCGCTCATCATCACGCCGGGTATGCCAACGGATACATCGACGATCATTTTCCTCGCGTGGGTGGCGGTGCTTGCGATGGCGTCGAAATATGTCTTTGCAATCGACAAGAAACACATCTTCAATCCGGCGGCGTTCGCCGTCGCCGTAACCGCGCTCGCGTTCAACCAATCCGCAAGCTGGTGGATCGGCGGCAACCTGCCGATGATGGCCTTCGTCGTGATCGGCGGTTTGCTCGTGCTTCGCAAGATCCAACGCTTCGACTTGGCACTCACGTTCTTGGTGTTCGCACTTGCGAGCGACATCGTGACGCACGCGGGCTATGACCCGGTTTCCACGATCCAAAAAGCCCTGCTCCATACTCCGCTCTTCTTCTTTGCATCCATTATGATCACCGAGCCGCTCACCACGCCGCCGACGCGGCGCTGGCGCATGGTGTACGGCGCGATCGTCGGCGCGCTCTTTGCCCCCGCGGTTCACATCGGCTCCGTATACTCCTCGCCGGAGCTTGCACTCCTCGTTGGAAACATCTTCTCGTACGCAGTCAGCCCAAAGGGAAAACGCGTGCTCACGCTCACAAAGAAAGAAGCGGTCGGCACGGGCATCCAACACTTTTCCTTCACGACCGATAAGAAGTTGCGCTTCGCGCCCGGACAATATCTTGAGTGGACGCTCGGCGCCAACCGCGCCGACGGACGCGGCAACCGGCGCTACTTTACGATCGCATCGGCGCCGACGGAGGACACCATCCAGCTCGGCGTAAAATTCTACGAACCATCGAGCAGCTTCAAAAAGGAACTTCTCTCAATGCAGCCTGGCGACACTATCATTGCGGGGAATCTCGCCGGCGAATTCACCTTGCCGAAGGACCCAAAGCAAAAACTGGCATTCATCGCCGGCGGCATCGGCATCACGCCGTTTCGTAGCATAGTAAAATATCTCACCGACCGGAATGAACAGCGCGATGCAATACTCTTTTATTCCAACCGCACCGCCGCCGAGATCGCGTACCGTGAGGTCTTCGATGAAGCGGCGCGAACGTTAGGGATGAAAACCGTGTACGCGATCACCGACACGGACGGAAGGCTCACCGCCGATATGATAAAAAAAGAAGTTCCCGATTATCGGGAACGGATGTTCTACATTTCCGGCACGTACGCGATGACGAACGCGTTCCAAAAAATATTGCGCAAGATGGGCGTTCCGCGATCGCAGATCAAAACGGATTTCTTCCCAGGATTCGCGTAACGCTCGAGGTCTTGCGTGCGGACTCGCGGACATCTTCCGAAGCGGGAACTATCCAATCGCCGAGCGCTTGCAAGAACTCCTCGCGGCGCGACTCCTGCCCCACTTTTTTCATATGCCACTTCGGATGGCTCTCCGGCGTGTATTCGTAGTGCCCCCGCACTTCCCCATCCTTGAATATCCGCAAATGGTATTGATATTCGAAGTCCACAAGCCGGCGCACGCTCACCGCCTCGTCATCGTCCTTCAACGCAATGAAATGGTTCGCATACTCGTGAGCTTCAAGGTGTTTAAGAAAATCTTCGATGGAGCGTCCCGGAGCGATATGCCCGATCAGATAATTCTGCCTGCCTTCGTGGTGTAATATCCCGAGAGATAGCAAAATATCCCTGCCAGCGCCATGCACGGGGTAAATGAACTTCCAGAAAACATATTTTGATCGATTACGGAGTCCTTTCGGATATGGCAGAACCGAATTAGGAATGCTCTGCCTGAGGGCGATGTCGTCCATCTCAACCAGTATAGCATATCGCACGCTTGATTTGTTTTTATCCCAAGGAAAAGCTACCCTTTGATAGTAAAATGCAAATCACTTCGGCAAAATTCATGCGGGGCGTGAGCGGCACCGACGAGCTCCTGAATGACGGGGCTCCTCAGGTGGCGCTCATCGGCCGGTCGAACGTCGGCAAGTCGAGCATCATCAACTCGCTGACCGGACAGAAAGCACTCGCGCGCATAAGCGATACTCCCGGACTCACACAGGAGATCAATATTTATTCCATCAATAATAAATTTTATCTGCTCGACCTGCCGGGATACGGCTTCGCAAAAGTCCCAGAAAAAGTTCGGGAGCGCCTGCAAAAATTGAATTGGTGGTATCTTTTCGATTCGCCGCATACCCAGCACACTGCGGTGCTCGTGATGGACGCGAACGTCGGCCCTTCCAAAAACGATGTCGAGATGTTGGCGCTTTTGCGCGAACATCAAAAGCATATCGTCATCGTTGCTAATAAGATCGACAAAATAAAGAAGTCCGAATACGACGAGCATCTGCAAACAATCATTGACCTCGCGCACGGCCTGCCAGTTGTCCCCTATTCCTCAAAGACCGGCACGGGAGTGGAGGAACTGGTGAATAAGATCTTTTAGGCAGACAACTTCGGTGATCCTCGGTCGGGAACCTCTTTTCAGCGAGGCTTTCAGAGTTTTCTTGGAAAGGAAGTTTTTGAAGCCGGGAGGTCACTATTTTCTTTCGACCATTGCCAGAGCGCACGATCTAAAGTTCGTAGTGGCACATTATTTTCTTTTGCAAGGCTTCGGCATTTATTTAAGTATTTCAGATAGAAGTCAATGTTAATGCTTGGCTGTATGACACCGAGCGCTTCCAATGCTCGAAAATCGATAATCGTAAAGCTTTCAGGGTTAATTGCAGTGAGGATTGCTGACGAAACTGGCACTTGAACTCCACTTAAACCTATTAAAACCGCGACAGCAGCACGGTCGGTTTTAGCGGCCATCGCGAGTTTAAGTGTATCGGCAATCTCCTCATCAGTATTGACCAGAAGTCTTGATCGACCCCTGCCCTTCGTCTTCCATTCAAAAATTCTTTCTAAGTTCGTGCGGGTATATTCTCCACTTCGAATTTGTTCGCCTGCCTTGAGGGCATCATCCTCCTTCTGAAAACTATAACTATAACGTGCTGCAATTTCCGGAATTAAGGACGGCTTAAATTTTAATTCAAACTGTTTTATATTTCGCATAGTGGTAGCCATATCGCCTATTATAATCTTTTTCTGAAATAACAAAACTCGAGGCCGAAAGGTCTCTCGAGCCGCTGCACTAACGGGCGGGCAGTGTGGGACGATGTTCGAACAAATATTTTGACAACCAGTCTTTATTCTTGATAAGCTGAGTACAGAAAGGAGTCCGAGATGCGAAGACGAAGCTACGTTCCGCGGCCGGGAGACGAAGTAAAGACCACGGCTATCGTTCCCGATTTCGAGGAAAAAACATGCAGGGCAAGGATTCGTAGGACGAGAGGCCAAAGGGTTGAGCTGATCTACGGGATCTTCTCAGATCGCGCGTGGGTTCCTAGCGCCTCCTGTCGGTTCATCAAGAGAGGGATCCTTTCCACTGCAGACCGCGACCGTTATGCGGCATGTTGCGGGTAATCTTTTAAAGAGACAGCGGGGACTTCGGTCCCTGCTTTTTTTTCGGCGGCCCATCGAAGGATGAACTTCGAACTTTGGGACGGCTCGCCGAACAGATGCTTGAGTTTTTCTCGAAGCATCCGGAGTTCCATTTTCCTGCTTTTGATGAATAGTTTGTCACGGCCCCCTTGGCTTGATCTCTCAAGAGTGCTTTGATTAGCTTATTTACCGGATTCCTCTACTTTCGAACTTCTACTTATCTGGGATTTCTTCCATTGTATTAGTATAACATCTGCAATTAAGTAATAGGTCTATTAGCGAGTCTTCGAACCTATTCACCGGACACGCATTTCAGGTTTCGAGCAGAGCAAATTGGTTAAGTAAATTAAGGGTTTTCCTCCAATTTGCCCCGGGTAGTGCTACCCGTAGATTGGCAAGGACGAGAGCGGTAGAACCGTCGGATAGCGTTTGAGAAGCGAACGTATTCGATGCAGCAAGCATACCTCTTACATCAATATTTTGTTCAAACCATTGCTGCAAGGTAAGGTGT
>DATKHM010000080.1:0-4598 GCA_035510235.1 Minisyncoccota bacterium
GTTGTCGGTAAGATTGCTGGGATCGGTGGAGCTTACCATCATGGTTGATGATGCGAGCTCCGGCGCGAATTCGGCGGCAACTTGTTCCACCTGATCCTGGGTTGGCAGGAAGGCGTTCGTGTTATCCACTGGCGCAGCTCCCCCCCCGATCGTTATTCCGGACGCAGTATTCGCCGCTGTGCTCGGCGTGATGTTCACTAAAGAAAAGATGAGTCCGGAGCAGACCGCTGCGGTCGCCAAGATAAGAAACCCCGTGATCAGCTTCTTGACATCTATCATTAATTTGAATTATAACTCCAAAAGAAAAAGCTTGCCATCAAGGTTATCCCCATAACGGCGCCTTTGCTATGGCGGTGATCTGCTCAACGTTGAGGTCCTGCGGCCGCGCCGCGGGATCGACGCCGATTTCTTTAAGCTGTTCCGCGAGTTTGTCCTTTGGCGTTCCACTGCCGGTTATCACGGAAAGGTTGTTCAAAAGCGTCTTCCGCGGCTGGGCAAAGATGCTGCGCACTGCTCTATAATAGAGCGCGGGTTCGATGGCCGGCGGTGTCACCATCGATTTTCCTGTCGAGCTTTTTGTTTTTAGAACAACAATCGCCGAATCCACCTCCGGCGGCGGAGAAAAATCTTTTTTCGGGACCGTCGCAACTACTGCGGCGTCCGCCCAGAACTGCACGCTTGCGGCGAGGCGATTCATCGCGGGCGGTGCGGCACAGATCCGTTCGGCAACTTCTTTTTGCACCAGAAGCACCGTGCGCTCCGGCTTATATTCGAGCTCGCTTATCGTGCGCAATAATTTTCCGGTGATGTAATAGGGAATGTTCCCGACGATCTTGTAGCGCGGCTCTTTTGCGGAAAGTACTTCAGCCGCCACGATCTCCGGCAATAACTTCAATGCGTCCCCTTCTATAATAGAGAGAAGTCCGGGCGTTTCCTTCTGGCTCAACTCCGTGAGCGCGGAAATGAGTGCATAATCTTTTTCAATGGAAATAATCGTGCCGTTGCATTTCCGCGCCGCGAGCGCAAGCGGCGCGGTGAGCTCGCCGTGGCCCGCGCCGATCTCGATCACGCGCTCACCATCCGCGAGCGCGAGCGCGCCGACGATTTTTTCCAAGACCGCCGCGTTCTTTAAAAAATGTTGTCCGAGCTTTTGCATGGTTATTCGCTAAATAATAGTTTAATCGAGCGATATAAAATGTTCATACTCGTCGTGTTCGCCGCCATCGTAATCATTGTTGTTGGTAGCAGCGTTGTTACGCCGCCGCAGAGCGCCGTCCGATCCGTCGGAACTGTCTTCTGATTCGTCGCCTGCGGCGAGCGTGATGCAGTCTTCCGGGATCTCTCCAATAAACCGCGATGCAATCCCGTAGAAGCTGAGATATAAATTTTTTCGTGCGCGCGTCATCGCGACGTACATCAAGCGTCGCTCTTCTTCGAGCGCATTCTCGTCGTCGAGCGACCGGCCGTGCGGCAATAGCCCTTCGGCCACGCCAGCAATGAATACCGAGTCAAATTCGAGGCCCTTCGCCAGGTGGATGGTCATCAGGTTCACCTCGCGCCCATCCACGGGCTTATTTCCTATCTCGTCGGCGGCTTGGAGAAGGCTTAATCGCTCAAGTAATTCATCCAAGCTATCGAAGTCCGTCGCGAATGCGATCAGTTCCGCGATATTCTCCTCGCGCTCGTCGGAATTGATGAAGTTCGACTCAAGGTATTCAAAATAGCCGAATGTTTCCAGAAATAATTTCAACGCCGCGAGCGGCGCAATTTTTCCCGCGCTGGCAATTTCGCTCGCTACACCGCCTCGCGTCGGGTCCTGCAACTCTGCCACTTTATTTTTGAACTCCGCGAATCGCCGTTTCGTAAGATTTTTTTCCAACCTCTCGCGTGCGGGTTCATCTTTTGCATTCGAAATATAGCGCAGTGCCGAGACCGCGTCTTTTATCTCGCGCCGCTCATAGAATTTTAGTCCGCCGAAAATACGATAGGGAATATTATTGCGGATGAGCGCCTGCTCGATTGCGCGCGATTGCGCGTTCGTCCGGTATAAAATTCCAATGTCCGCATTTTTATTCTTCGCGCGTAACGAATAAATTTGCATTGCGATCCATTCCGCTTCTTCGTTCTCGCCCCACGCCTCGAAGAGCACGATGCGGTCGCCGTCCGGATTTTGTGTCCACAGATTTTTCGGCGTGCGGAAGCGGTTGTTCTTTGCGACCGCCGCCGCGGCGCGGATGATCGTTCCGGTCGAGCGGTAATTTTCTTCCAGGAAGTACACGCTCGCCCCTTTCCATTCTTTATCAAAATTCAAAAAAGTTTTTATGTCCGCATACCGCCAGCTGTAGATCGTCTGCTCGTCGTCCCCCACCACGCTTAGGTTCCGGTGTTCGCCTGCCAACAAAGAAACAAGTTCATATTGTTTTGGATTGATATCCTGATACTCGTCAACAAGGATCGCATCGAACATCCGCTGATATTTTTTAAGGACATCGGGATGAGTACTCAATATCATCACCGTTTTTTCAATAAGATCATCAAAGTCGAACGCGTTGTTGCGTTCGAGCGCCGCCTCATATTTTTCAAAAACCCGGCGCACCTGTGCCTCTTTCTCCACTGATGGCCGCGCTTCCGGCAAAAGCTTCCCAAGATTCTTTAGCTCCGAAATCTTTTTGGCAAAGTACACCGGCGTATCTTTTTTATTCTTCTTCGCCAAAATGCCATCATCCTCGTCATCCTTCTTTGGCGGCAGAACCGCCTTCACCGCCTTTTTGATCAGGTCGAATGAGTCGTGGTCGTCAAAAATGGCAAAATTGGGATCCCGACCCGCCAGACGGCACTCCTTCCGGAGGATCTTAGCGCCCAAAGAGTGGAATGTCCCCAGAAACGGACCTGTCCTATTGACACGCTTCGCCATCTCCTTCGCCGCCTTGTTGGTAAAGGTGATGGCGCAAATACGCTCCGGAGGCGTTCCAGCCTCTATTAAATGAATGATTCGGCTCGTAAGGGTCTTGGTTTTGCCTGTTCCAGCCCCCGCCACTATTAATAGTGGGACGCCGGGAGCGTGAACCGCCGCATCCTGGGCAGGATTGAGTGGCGCTTGCTTGATTTTGTCTGGGGTTTGAGGTTTTGGACCCATTATGGTATCATCAAATCTATTAGTACGACTATCGAAAAGCTCAATAAGGAGTATAAGCCATTAGGAATGGCTGTTTTTTTGGCGATCGGAGGATTATTGTCCGGACTCCTTTGGAGCGCTATTTTTGTTGGAACTCCTGCCGGGATGGTCCAGGAGCGAAGGGTTCCGGGCGGTCCGTCGCTGATCCCCCAGGCTGAAGGCGCCGAGATAGACAGCGCCGCCCTTACGCCACAGAGCGCACCGTTCCTTGCCTCCGCCAACGCCGGTGCGGCAAGCCTTCAGCCAGCGGAAAATGTTGATGTGCTCTATGGCGAAGGCGCGCTCAAGGATTCTGAGCCGGTGGTCAAGACAAAGACGACTGCCACTGCGAGTAATATCAAGGATACCCCGGTCGCCGGTCTCATCTATCAGGCCGTCAAAGGAGATACCATTAGATCCATCTCCACTGCGTTCGGCGTTCCTATAAATACCATAGTCGAATTCAACCCATCTGTAAATTTTTCTCCGCTCACCCCCGGCATCTCCATCGTCATCCCTGGCCAGAACGACCTTTAAAATAGTTCTTTCAATCGGTAGCTGAACGCCTCCGCGAGACATTCCGAAGAGACATCGCTTTTTTCATCCAGATCGGCGATGGTACGTGCCACCTTGAGCAATCGGTAATATCCGCGGGGGGACAAGCGACTGGCGTCGATTGTTTCCAAAAACGAGCGGGCACTCCGGTCCATCCTCGTCATCTCCTGCGCTTCTCGTGAACTTAACTCGGCGTTCAACTTCGCATATCTTTTTAGCTGTGTTGTTCGTGCCCGAGCAACCCGTTCTCTTATTAATGGACTTTGTCCACAATTTTCGCTCATTTCCTGCCGCAGCTCTTCGATCGCGATCCGCCCCACTTTCACTTGCATGTCGATGCGGTCAAGCAGGGGCCCGGAAATTCTTTTCTGATACTTTATTATTTCATACGCCGAACATTTGCATTCTTTTTCCGCGTCCCCGTAATATCCGCACGGGCACGGATTCATCGCTGCAACCAAAATGAACTTTGCCGGGATACTTCTTAGGCTTAATGCTCTCATTTGGTAATTGGGATTCTAGTAGTATCGTCTACATCCAGTACGCAGGACATAATGATGTCGTGGATGATGATGTCGTTACGGTCTATGGTTTGCTTGCAGGGCCACAGACATATACTTCGCAAGCGAACTTCCAGATTACCGTGCCAAGCATGTATGCGTGTTTTGTTACCAAGAAAACAGCTACAAATAAAACAAATACAGTATTGAGTACGGACGATACGCTATCTCGTTCGGCATAATGGCGACAATCTGCGCTATCATCTCCTTTCGCACCAAGAATGGAAGCTTACCGTCTCTTGTCCGTTGGTACGTTCTTTTCTTCAAAGTACTTATGGTATCTAATGACATCGCAACAAATGGCGTTAATTTTTCGTATCATATACTTT
>DATKHM010000081.1:0-3085 GCA_035510235.1 Minisyncoccota bacterium
ATCCTCCGATCCTGCTTGGGAAATTAGCTAGGAAAATAATAACATATTGAATTATAAAAGTCAATATTAAGCTCGCGAGTGGGTCTACCCACCGAAGAGTTTATGGTCTTGCTGAAATGGTATGACGAACAGCTTGCACAAGCCAAGTGGAGGGATCCTATAAGGCAGTAATGGAAACTTTTTATCTTTTTTAAGAGTATGATTAAGTATAGTGATGAGTGCCATGCAACAGAGTAAGCGCTTCCTCGCCGCGACCGTTGCGGCTGTTTTGGTTTTCTTCCCAACGTTCACGCCCGCATTCGCCCAAACAGCGACGAGTGGAGCGGCAACCAGCACGGAAACGACGGCACAGAAACAGCAGGCGCTCGAGAATCAGCTCTCCCAGCTTGAAGGGCAGATCGATCAGTATCAAACGCAGATCACTGCGGACGAACAGAAAGGGACGAGCCTCACCGGGGCGATCAACACGCTGAACGCGCAGATCGCAAAGCTCAATCTGCAGATCCAGGCCACGAACATTACGCTCGAAGAGATCAACAGCCAGATAACGCAGACCAATTCCCAGATCGGAGTCACCCAAGGCGAGATCGTAAGCGAGAAGGCGACGGTCGGCACCCTTTTGCAAGCGCTGTACGAGAATGATCAGACCGGTTTTTTTGAATCGTTTTTGGAAAATCCGCAACTCTCCACGCTATGGGATGACTCCGAAAACATTTCCCTCTTTGAATCCAGCCTCGATGCCGATGTGGCCCAGTTGAATACGCTGACGGGGCAGTTGCAGGGACAGGATCAGCAGCTTGCGCTCTCACAAAGCGCGGCGGCGACAGCGGAGGCCTACGCTGCGGCGCAGGCACAACAAGTGGCCGCGAATAAGGCGCAGGAGAACCAACTGCTCGCCGCAACCAAGAGCGACGCGGCGGCAAAGACGGCGCTCGCTTCGCAGGCGAAGGCCACCGCGGCGCAAATCCGCAATCAGATCTTCCAGCTGTTGGGCGGCGGCTCGCTTACTTTTGAACAAGCGTATCAATATGCGCAAGTGGCATCGCAGGCCACCGGCGTCAATGCGGCGCTCATCCTTGCGATACTCAACCGTGAATCGGCGCTCGGCGAGAACGTCGGGCAGTGCAGCTATCAGACGGCGATGAGTCCGGTAAACATCCCTATCTTCCTTCAGATCACGTCACAGCTCGGGCTGAATCCGGCGCAGATGCTCGTATCATGCCCAAATGCGGACGGCGTGTACGGCGGCGCGATGGGACCGGCGCAGTTCGAACCGTCGACGTGGGAGCTTTATGTATCAAGTATCACTTCCATTACCGGCGACAATCCCCCGTCGCCATGGAAGAACGCAGATGCGTTCGTAGCAACCGCACTCTACTTGAAAGGTGCGATGCAGGGCTGTCAGGCCGTCTACACTGCCCAGCTCGACATCGATCGCTGCACCGCCGCAAAATATTACGCCGGCAGCGGCTGGAAAAATTATCTCTGGACGTACGGCGAAGCGACTGTGGAACAAGAGCAGACCTTTGCGCAGGATATTCAGACGATTACAAGTTCGTAGGTGGTCCGGCGGTTTTATATATTTTTAATCCCGCGGTGGAATAATGGCGATAGCACCCGACCAAGAAAGGAAATGGTTTCATGGCATACCGCCGTAAAAATCTGTTCGACGAATGGGATGAGCAACTTGATGTTTTCGTCTCTATAAAAAGAGCCATCCGGATTTTTCTTCGGAACATTGCATTATTATCCAAAGACTAGGCCGGCGATTTCGCCGGCCCTTTTTTCTATCCATCCGGCGCGATAGGTTGTACAATGATAAAATATTCTATTTCATTCCATGAACATCCTTGCGATCGAAACGTCCTGCGACGAGACGTGCGTCGCCCTGCTTAAGGCGGCGGGTACGGTACGCGCACCGCGCGTGAAGGTCATCGAGAATCTCGTCACGACGCAGATCCCCATCCACCGGCCGTTCGGCGGCGTCGTTCCCAACCTTGCAAAGCGCGAACACCTAAAAAATCTGCCTATCTTGTTTGATCGGCTCCGCGCGAAGCACCCGCGGTTGAAGTTAGATCTGATCACGGTGACGGTCGGCCCCGGCCTCGAACCGGCGCTCTGGACCGGCATCACATTCGCGCAGTCGCTCGCAAAGGAATATCGCGTCCCGCTCATCGGCGCGAATCATCTGGAAGGACATTTGTATAGTTTTCTTTTGTCTCGCAAAAAAGCTGCAAAAAATATCTTCCCCGCCATTGCGCTCATCGTGAGTGGCGGTCACACTATTTTATTGAAGCTCGATTCGTTTTCAAAATGGAAACGGCTCGGCGAGACCCGCGACGACGCGGCCGGTGAGGCGTTCGACAAGGTCGCACGCCTGCTTGATCTCCCCTATCCCGGAGGCCCGGAAATAGAGCGTCTCGCCCGCGACGGCAATCCGCACGCGATCGCGTTCCCGCGACCGATGCTGCACGACAAGAATTATGACTTCAGTTTTTCCGGATTGAAGACGTCGGTGCTCTATTATATGCGCGACCACGATGCCGCTAAGGCGGACATTGCTGCATCCTTCCAAGAGGCCGCAGTCGATGTGCTCGTCAAAAAAACCATCCGCGCCGCGCAGGAGTTCGGCGCGCGGTCAGTGATGCTCTCCGGCGGGGTCGCCTCGAATAAGGCCCTGCGCACGCGCTTGCAAAAGGAATCAAAAAAGATCGACTGTGCGTTCTTTGTTCCGGACTTCAAATATAATTTGGACAATGGCGCGATGATCGGCGTCGCGGGCTATATGGCACATCTTCGCAAGAAGCGCTACAAGATCGTTGCGCGCGGCGATATGGAAATTTAATTATTTATCATGCTCTCACTTTCCCAAGCGATCATCCTCGGTCTCACGCAGGGCATCACCGAATTGTTTCCCATCTCGAGCCTCGGACACAGCGTGCTCATCCCCGGATTACTGCGGTGGAATCTCAACCAGAATGCCGAGACATTTTTGGAATTTTTGGTCGCAACGCATCTCGCCACCGCGATCGTTCTCTTTGTTATTTATTTCAAAGATTGGGTGCGCATCGTAAAGGGCATGATC
>DATKHM010000082.1:0-5710 GCA_035510235.1 Minisyncoccota bacterium
ACGTAATGGCCTATCTTTGTATCAATATGTAGATAAATACTCCCTCTCTCTGATAAAAGCTCTCTCAAAAAAATTAATCGCATCCTGAGAAATTCTAAAAATTCAGCATTCACCAATCTATCGCTATAACTATGCTCTTCATCGGAGACCGCGAAGGCGGTCGAGATTTGAGGCGCGAACCCAGTAGGGTTCGACGCCGTACCTTCAAACACGTGGGGCCATTGTTTTTAGCTATTCATCCTCCTGCACCTTCTGCTGATACGTGGTAAGTATCGCCGAAAGCTGCTGCTGCTCTGCGGGAGTCGGGTTTGCCCCATACTGGGCATTCCAGGTTGCGAGCGCGGCGTTGAACGACGTAAGGTCCTGCTGGAGCACGAGAGTATTGATCGGCTTCGGCCGGGTGAAGATATAGACAAGAAGTCCGATAACGACCACGGCGAGCACTATCGAGATCCACTTATATGAGTCTTTTGACATTGTCATAGATAGTATTGGTTTCGCCCTTTTCGAACCATCTCTTTAAGGATAGCTTCATGAAGATGAAGACTTCATGAAGCCGGTGGAGTGGCTTTTATCTTATATATCAGTGCCCTCGGGAGGAATCGAACCCCCAATCTTACCGATAGAAGCGGTTTGCCTTATCCATTGGGCTACGAGGGCATTTTTAATCGTGGTTTAATCCGTCATCCGTATCATTGATCCCGCGGTGGGCCTGCTGTGGTCGCAAAGCATGGTTCGACACCTAAGCTTTAGGGGTTCGATTCCCCTCAGGTCCACCGCCCGTACGGAAACATTAAAAAATCATTAAATGGAAATTGACTGGAAAGACTCAGATTCTATACTAAGAGTGCCTTTGATATTTTCATCGAAGACTGGTGGAACCCTGGCACCGTGCTAGGCCCCTAAAAGAGATCTGCAAGGATCTCTTTTTGTTTTCCCATCACACACAAAAAGAGATAGCCCCTCGTGTTTGAGGGGCTATCGGAGGCTGCGAAGGCAGCCGAGATTTGAGCAGCCGCGCCAGCAGGCGCGGACTGCGTACCCTCAAACACGAGGGGCTATCTCTTTTTACCTTCTATAATCTGCTGTGTGACGTTGTTCGGTGCCGGCTCGTAGTGATCGAATTCCATCGTAAACGATCCGCGGCCCTGTGACATCGTACGGAGGTCGGTCGCATAGCCGAAGAGTTCGGAAAGCGGCACCTTTGCGTTCACCACCTTGAGCTGGCCCGGACGGTCGTCGATCGAATCGATCGCGCCGCGGCGGGAGCTCACGTTGCCCGTTACCTCGCCCATGAAGTTATCCGGAACGATGACCTGGATCTTCATGATCGGTTCAAGGATGACCGGCTTGGCTTTCTTGGCCGCTTCCTGAAATGCCATCGAGCCCGCGATCTTGAACGCCGCTTCGGACGAGTCCACTTCGTGGAACGATCCGTCGTAGAGCTCTACCTCGACGTCCACCATATGGTAGCCGGCGACGACGCCTTTATCGATCGCTTCTTTGACGCCCTTCTCCGTCGGGTTGATGAATTCTTTCGGAATCGAGCCGCCCTTGATGGCGTCCACAAAAACAAATCCCGAGCCCGGTTCGCCCGGCTTCACCGTCAACTTAACGTGACCGTACTGACCGCGGCCGCCGGACTGCTTGATATACTTTCCTTCGCCGTCGGCTTCCGCCGTGATCGTTTCGCGATACGCCACCTGAGGCCGGCCGACATTCGCGCCGACGTTGAACTCGCGCTTCATGCGGTCAACGATGATGTCCAAGTGCAGTTCGCCCATGCCGCTGATGATCGTCTCCCCCGTCTCGTTATCGCCTTCCACGCGGAATGTCGGATCTTCCTCTGCGAGACGATGTAGCGCGATGCCCATCTTTTCCTGGTCAGCCTTCGTCTTGGGCTCAATGCGCAAACCGATGACCGGTTCGGGGAAGGTGATCTTTTCCAAGATGACCGGGTGATCCGGATCGCAAAGCGTGTCGCCCGTCGTCGTGCTCTTTAAGCCGACGATCGCGGCGATCTCGCCGGAATAGATCTCTTCCACTTCTTCGCGGTCGTTCGCGTGCATGCGGACGATGCGGCTGACGCGTTCCTGGTGGCCTTTCGTTGAGTTATATACATACGAGCCGCGCTTGAGCACGCCGGCATAGACACGGAAGAACGCGAGATTTCCCACGAACGGGTCCGTCGCGATCTTGAACGCGAGTCCCGCAAAGTGTTCTTCGTCCGTGAGCTTGACCGGCACCTGCTCGCCCGTCTTTTCGTCATGCGCCATGATCGGCGGCATATCCGCAGGCGATGGCAAATATTCAATGACGGCGTCCAACATGAACTGCACGCCTTTGTTCTTGAGCGCCGAACCGCACATCACCGGGATGATCGTGTTCGCGATGACGGCTTTGCGAAGCGTCTTGCGAAGATCCTCCAACGAAATTTCTTTGCCATCAAGATATGCCGACATCACCTCGTCGTCGTTCTCCGCGATCTTTTCGATGAGGTCGTGGCGGTGCTTCTCTACATCTGCCTTCATATCATCCGGGATTGGGATCTCTACAATCTTCTCGCCGTGCTCGCCTTCAAAGGTGTATGCCTTGTTCTCGAGCAGAGCCACGATGCCCATAAAACCCCCTTCGGTGCCGATCGGCAGCTGGATGGGAATCGCGTTTTGAGTAAGACGATCAAGAATTGACTGGAAGCTCTTTTGGAAGCTCGCGCCGGCGCGGTCGAGTTTGTTGATAAAGCAGATGCGCGGCACTTTATAGTCGTCCGCATAGCGCCAGTTGGTCTCGGACTGCGGCTCAACGCCCGCGACGCCGTCGAATACAACGACCGCGCCATCAAGCACGCGAAGCGAGCGCTTTACCTCTACGGTGAAGTCGATGTGGCCCGGAGTGTCGATGAGGTTGATGCGATGCTCGAACTTTTTGTCGTTCGCGTGGTACGTCGGCGTCCAGAACGCGGTTGTAGCGGCGCTGGTGATCGTGATGCCGCGCTCGCGCTCCTGCTCCATCCAGTCCATCACGGTGTCGCCCGTGTGCACCTCGCCGATCTTATGCGAAACGCCGGTATAAAAAAGCACGCGTTCGGAAACGGTGGTCTTGCCGGCATCAATATGCGCGATGATGCCAATGTTACGAGTTTTCTCGATGGAATATTGTCGGGGCATGAATAGAGCTGATTAAAGATAAAAGTCGCCGGGGCGACGCTGATTAGAATAGCATAAGTGCATGACGGGTGCAAATATAGCTGGCCTCTAGATTTATTAAAAAATCATTAAATAACTTTTGACATATAAACATGGAAAGCTATGATGAAGATACGTTCGTGCATGGTAGGACTGCGCGCGAACGATAATCGGCTTCGGCCTGCATCTCGTCCCATAGATGTCTTACTAGTAGACCGGACGAGATTATTACACAGAGGAAAAAACAGGCTATTGCAAAAACAAATCAGCAATAGCCTGTTTTATTTTTATAAAAACTTCCTTATCAATCATTTCAATTTTTTGATGCAGTCTTTTACTATCGATAAAACGCAATTGCGAAAGCATGATTTGCGCCGAAATTCCACTGCTTAGATCTATATCAAAATAATACTTCCCGGATTTTAATTGAGTGGTCATGGGAACCGCCCAGAAAACAGTATGATTAAAATCCTTAAGAATCAACACGGGCCGCACATAGTCTTTCCCTTTCCCATCAGCTTCATATCCGACGTTTGATCCGACTGAGCACCACCATACTTCCCGTTCGCGATAAAGGGGTCGCCCGGCGTTATTATTAATTTTTCGCTTCACTAGCATCCAATCCGAAAAATCCTTGTCCATGAAGACAAGGATATCGGACGCGCATTAAAAACTTATTAAGTCCTACCTCGCGAAGTGCGCGAACGCACGGTTTGCCTCCGCCATGCGGTGCATGTCGAGCTTCTTCTTGATCGCGTTGCCTTCGTTCTTTGACGCGGCGATGATCTCATCGGCAAGCTTGTCGGCCATGCCTTTGCCCTTCTTGGCGCGAGCGGCGCCGATGATCCAGCGGAGTGCGAGCACAAAGCGGCGCTCGGGGCGAACCTCGCGCGGCACCTGATAGTTGGCGCCACCGACGCGCTTGGACGCGACTTCAAGCAACGGCATCACGTTTTCGAGCGCGCGCTCGAAGACGACCATCGGCTCTTCTTTCGTTGCGGCTTTGATCTTATCGAATGCGGAATAAACCAGCTTCTCGGCGGTCGATTTCTTTCCGTCCTTCATTACATAGTTGATGAAGCGCCCCAATTCAACGCGGCCGTGCACGACGTCGGGCTGATGGAACTTTTTATATACTCGTTTCTTGCGCATGATAATATTTTATTTTGCCTTCGCGCGCTTGGCGCCGTACTTCGAGCGCTGCTGTTTGCGATTCTCGACGCCGGTCGTATCCAGCACGCCGCGAACAACGTGATAGCGAACGCCCGGAAGATCCTTTACGCGGCCACCGCGCACCATGACGATCGAGTGCTCCTGGAGCGAGTGGCCGATGCCCGGGATGTACGCCGTGATTTCCATGCCGTTCGTCAACCGCACGCGCGCCACCTTACGGATAGCAGAGTTCGGTTTCTTCGGCGTCTGGGTGAATACCTTCACGCACACGCCGCGCTTGAACGGAGAAGTAGAGTCCACCGGGCGGTTATGGATCGAATTGAAATAGTACGCCAAAGCCGGCGCTTTCGTCTTTGACTTGAGCGGCTTTCGGCCCTTTTTGATGAGTTGACGGATGGTAGGCATGACTAATACCAAAGAATTGTAAGCGAGGTGCGGTTTTATGTCAAATAAAACCGGCTTGGGATGGCCTATCCCCGCTTCTCTACCACCCGGAGGCGGATATCAAGATCTTTGTTGGATCCCTGAAGCCTGGAAACATCCTCGTTGGTACGAACCGCATATGCGGAAAAACGTCCATCTATTCCTGCAATTGCGTTTAATATCCTATCTTCCATCGACTTCAATTCGTCCTTTGTCGCCATCGTGGCCTTCATCTCCGCTATCTCGGTACGGACGGCACGGAATTCGTCATGGATTATATCAAACTCTTCCTGTGTGGCGATCGCCAATGCATCTATTGTCATGCAATAATTTTAGTGCGTCCGAGCGCGAAGTCAAAAAGTTTTTCATGTTTTTTTAATAAATAGATTTTGACCGTCGGATTTATCTGGACTTTTCATTTTTCTCCGCACAGGATATAAATAGAGAGCCGCAAAAGCGGTGAAGATATCTATAAACGGGCCTGTAGCTTAGTGGTAGAGCAATCGGTTTGCATCCGATAGATAGGGGTTCGATTCCCCTCAGGTCCACAACGCAAAATGTCCTCGGGTATTCTTAGAAAAGCCGCCCCGTGAAGAGCGCAAAGAAGAAGTTAATGACGGGGAAGATGATCCCGAACCCGAAGAAGACGAAGATGAGTACGAGGATCAATCCCCAGCGCTCCATAAAGTACATGAACTTGTACGTGGCAGGCGTCGGCGGAAGAATGAGGAACAGTAGTTTGGAACCGTCGAGCGGCGGGATGGGAACAAGATTGAAGATGCCAAGCAGCACATTAATATAGACGACTATCAAAAAGAAAAAGAACGCGCCGTCGAGCGGCCCGGAGAAGACGGGCGCCGAAGCGTTCGTGATGCTATTGAAGAGGGCGTCCTTCGTCGCTGATGCGATCGGCATAAGCACGCTCAAGA
>DATKHM010000083.1:0-8040 GCA_035510235.1 Minisyncoccota bacterium
GTTTTCATGGTAAGACCGTAGAGTATGGGGAAGTGTTTCAGCCCGAACGAGACTTCGTTGTAATGCATGCCCCGTCCCAAAAAGAATTTCACGAGTTCGTCGCGCATACGATGTCGCGCGTTTTGGATTGACAGCGACTTGAACAGCCGTCGCGCCGACGCAAGTACGACGAGGCGTTCCTGAGTCTTTATAAATATCTCCGGCGTGACGAGTGCGGGATAGGCGTTCGGCACGATGACCCACTGGTTGCGCGGATTCTTCCGATGCCCTTGCTTGAGGCGATGCCACTTTTTATTATAGGTCTTGGTGCCCATGTATGTTTCGTTTGTGAGGATGTGCAGCACTTTGCGATGATGCCACAGGCCGCCGTTGGCGGACGGTATCCCTTTCGCGTTTAAGACGGTCGCGACCTCCTTCAGAGATTTTTCTTCAACGGCGAAGAGATTAAATATCTCACGAACGGTCTCCGTCGTTTTGTCGTCTGCCAGCGTGAAAGTCACGCGAGCATTGGAAATCGATTTGTGCTCACCTTTCTTCAGGAGTCGTTCTGGTTTCTTGTCCGCATCGAGCAATAGGCGAGTCATGCCATAACAAGCGCTGCCTCCGGCGGAGTAGCCCTGCTTTGAGACCTCCACGCAACCGCGAAACACTTTGTCGCTCAAAGCTCTACTGTATTCCGCAGCCATGTAGCGCTTGATCGAAGTGTCGAGTGATGACATGAGTTCCTGTCCTTCCTTCGGCCAGCCGCTCGCCACATAGACGATTTTCTTGCCGCGTTTGGTGCAGCGGAACTCGTAATGGGCCGCCTCGTCAGGATTTTGGAATCGTCCCCATCGGGACTGGTCGTAAACGAAAACATAATCAAACGGCAGAGCATCCGGATTTTCAACCCAATCTTCAAGTAGACGTTTAAAGCCGGGACGCGACTCGGGACCGAGAAGTCCGCTCACGCCCTCGTCGGCTTCTTCGTGGATAATTTCCACGCCGTGCTGCGCGGCAAGCTGGTGAGCGTGCTGGCTCTGAATGGAAACGGAATTTTCTTGTTTGTCTTCCGCTGAATGGCGGTAGTACGCTACGGCTTTTTTTGTCGGTACTGATGATGAAAGTTTGAACATATTATAGGTATTACAAGCTCTTATTCAGCAAGGCGCGGAATTGTATCATCGCTTTTCTTACTTCCGGCGGAAACGCGACGCCCTCGCTCAATCGCTTGCTGGTCTGTCGCATGACGCTTTCGATATCACGAATCAAGCTATCCCGTTTAATGCGGTCGGCGAGCTCTCCCACCTTCATGTCCGGATCGGAAAGATACGCGTAAATTTCCTTTTCGTTGTTGTGGGCGCGGATAAAAATGATTCCGAGCCGGTTGAAATCCTTGGCATTGTGAATCACTTGATGCTTGACTCGCGTAAAAAGATTTTTGATGATTTTATCTTTGGTGAAATCGCGGATCGGCCGGATTCTGGGTTCAAGCCGTATAAACTCCTCACGATAGCTTTCCGGGAGGCCGTACTCATCCATGACCTCCTGGTACTTGTCATACTTTTTCTGGAGCTCAAGCGACACGGTCATTGAGCTTTCACTCATATGAAGAAAATCGCCGACTTCCTTGGCGGTCTCGAAACGTTTCAGCGTCTTGATGCCCTTCACCTCGCGGGATCGCTCAGGCGCACGCCACAACCGATGGTTATTTTCAAGGTCGAATCGCATCCGTTTAACGTCGCCTTCGTCGGTCACGGGATGGATGTCGCACCGCAGCGACGGCCATTTCAATAACTTCGCTGCTATCAGGCGTCGCTCTCCGGCAATCACGCGATATTGATCTTTGCTAATCCTCCGCACCGCGATCGTATTCAGCTGTCCGGCGTCCTGCATCGAAAGCATAAGTCGGTTTTTCTTATCATTTTCATCGACGCCAAACTCTTTTCTTGGCTGGTGAGGATCTGATTCAATTTGGTCGAGTGGAATATCCCTGGTAATGATTTCGGTATCTTTCATAATGTTATCGGTTATAGCTATAGCTTTGGTTAATTAATGCCATCACCGTATCGACATCCTCCGTTCGGTCAAGCTTCACTTCATAGTCGCCGTTGCCCCAATGTCCGACGGGTTTCGGTTTCGTGAGATCACGGGCGATGCCTCCCGGATCGGTAAGTTCGCCGCTTGGAATGTTGAGGAACAGCTTGAGCGAATCTTTTTGTACGGTGATATCCACGAAATTGTTGGTGAGCTTGTAAGCGATGTAGTGCGCCTTGGGTTCCTCGACAATCGAGCCATCAAGCGCCATGACCTTTTCTTTCAAGGCCGTGAATAGATTGCGGGCGTGATCGCTCGCGGATTTCAGATGATCTTCGACCGTGTGCTTCACATGATCCTTGAATTCGCGTTTCTGCTTCTCTGTTTTCTCGAAAATTTCCGAGGTCGAGATTTTCACCTTTCGCTGAACTTCCGGTTCGACAAGCAGAATGTCTTTCTCGTAGAGCCGATAGCGTAGGAGTTCGATGTCAATCGGAAGGAGGGCGACCGTATCGAGGTCGAACTTGTTGTAGATCTCGGCAACGCAGATCACGCGCGGCGACGCCCAATCAACCTCGACGGTCGCGCCAGCCTTATGCACCAATGCTTCGAAATCGGCGCGGTGGTCGAGGAGCCAGTGGAGATAGGAGAGGCCTTGATTGATAACGCTATCGTTTTGCGTTCGCTTGTATTCGATGATGACGGGCGATCCGTTGTTGTCGAGGCCGAGCGTGTCGATGCGACCGCCGAAGCTCGTCGAGTGCTCCGAGGCGAGGAACGTGATATTCAAAATTTCCGCGAGGTTTTTCTCAAAGAGCTTTTGCACGCTCTTTTCGAGATCGACTTTGACGGGCGGGATCTTCCTCGCGCTGCCGTTGGTTATAGAAAATATTGGCATATGATTGTTTGACAACACAAAACTCCACGCTGGCATGGCACCTTGCGGCACCCATATCCCTTTCGGAACATGACCCCTCGCAGAGTTAGCCAAACGTGGAGTTTGGTATCTGCGAGAGGTAATTTGAGGCCATGCCATATCAAAGGATGTGGTTTAGGCGACAGGCTGATATTCACTTTTCACTCAATAGAATATCAGTATTGACGGATTATAGCAATGCGACGCGAAATTGGCGTAGCGATATTAAAAAATGCGTTGAGTTTTTGCGCGTGCAGGGATATAGTTTTTGAGTAGCGAAAATTTTGGGAGCGTAGAAGCGTGATCTTCGACAACCTTTTGAGGGTCTTGTGAAGGGCTGGACTCCTTTGACCAGTGTGTCATCCATTAAGGTATGACAAATCAAACAGTGGGACAGGCAGGAAGTGGGGCGCAAACGGCAGTCCAGGCCCCAATAAAGGTCAAATACGTTCTCTATGCACGGAAAAGCACTGAGAGCGAGGAGAAGCAGGTGCTTTCAATTGACTCCCAAGTCAAAGAGATGCTTCAGCTTGCCGAGCGTGATAGTTTGGAAATCGTAGACATCAGACGAGAGTCTCATTCCGCGAAAGATTCCGGGCAACGGCCCGTCTTCAACGAAATAATTAATGATCTGAAGATCGGTCGATTCAACGGCATTCTCGCGTGGGCACCGGATCGCTTAAGCAGGAACGCCGGGGACTTGGGATCGCTCGTAGATCTTATGGATCAAAAATTACTAGCAGAGGTACGAACCTTCGGCCAGAGATTTACCAACTCACCGAGTGAAAAATTCTTGCTGATGATTCTCGGAGCTCAAGGCAAGCTTGAGAACGACCAGAAGAGCGTGAACGTGAAACGCGGTCTTCGAATGCGTTGTGAGATGGGGCTGTGGCCCGCGCCCGCGCCGACTGGATATTTGAATGAAAAACGAATTGATCGGAAGGGGTATGTTATGGTCGATCCGCAACGCGCCCCAGTTGTGAAGCAAATTTTCGAAAAGATTGCGTACGAGCATTGGTCTGGAAAACGGATATATCATTGGCTCAAGTTTGATATGAATTTCCGGAGCGTGACGAGTAATAAGCCGCTCACGCTGAGTAACATCTATCGAATGCTACAACTCACGTTCTATTATGGATCATTCGAGTATCCGGTCGGCAGCGGCAATTTCTATACAGGGAAGCATGAACCGATCATCACGCGAGAGCTTTTTGAAAAAGCGCACGATCAACTCAAGCGTGACAAGATTGTGCGTGGCGAGAGTAAGGAATTTGCTTTCACGCGCCTTATGACATGCGGCCTTTGTGGATCGGGTATTACGGCGCAGGAGAAATATAAAGAGATCAAAAGTACGAAGACCACAGCGCGGTATGTTTATTACGGATGCTCGCGAACCAGAGACCTCCAATGCAAAAATAAATATCTTCGGGAAGAGGAATTGGTGGAGCAACTCATTGAGCTTCTCGCCCAGATGGATTTCAACGAGTCCGAGATACGGAAACGCTACAACGAAGAAACCAAACGCAATATGAAATTCCAGCGGTCATTCATGGGCGTCCAGAAAGCTCAGGAGATAGAGGACGATTTTGATGCCAGGAAATATGCCAGATATGTCCTCCGAGAGGGAACGCCAGGGGAGAAACGGGAGCTGCTGGGGGCCGTAAAGAGCAAGTTGATTTTAAAGGATAAAAAAATTAGCACAGATAATCTCACGGTCTCACCGAAGACTGTTCTTGAAAAATAAGGTGATTTGAAGGATGATTGGGTGATGATTGGTTGGAATGAAATCCGCGACCGCGCCACAAAGTTTGCCCGTGAATGGGCTGGCGAAACACGCGAAACTGGAGAATACCAAAGCTTTTGGAATGAATTTTTTGACGTCTTCGGCGTTCGCCGCCGTTCAGTTGCCTATTATCAAACAAAAGTTGCTTTACTAAAACAGAAGCGAGGATTTATAGATCTTTTCTGGCCAGGCACATTGCTCGTCGAGCATAAATCTGCCGGAGAAGATCTCGATGCGGCATTCACTCAGGCAACGGATTATTTCGAAGGCCTCTCCGAAGAGGAGCGCCCTCGTTTTGTTATTGTTTCGGATTATGCACGTATTCGTTTATATGACCTCGAAGGCGAAAATGGGAAAATGGAACAGCATGATTTTCTGCTCAAAGAACTGCCGAAGTACGCGAAGCTTTTCGGCTTCATAGCGGGTTATGAAGTGAAAAAATATAGGGAAGAAGATCCTATCAATGTAAAAGCTGTCCAGGCGATTGGAAAACTTCACGATGCTTTGAAGGCGAGCGGTTACGCGGGACATGATCTAGAGCTTTTTCTTACACGGCTTGTGTTTTGCTTTTTTTCAGACGACGCGGGCATTTTTGAAAAAGACCAATTACAAAGTTGGATAGAGTATGAAGCTAAAACGGATGGCTCAGACTTCGGATTGTTATTTCAGGTGCTTGATACTCCGGTCGAAAAGCGACAGAGTACGCTTTCAGAAACTCTCATGACTTTGCAATATGTGAACGGCGGCTTATTCAAGGAGCGCATAAGCATTCCTGTGTTTGACCGGGATATGTGGAAGACACTTCTTGATTGTATGAAGTTTGACTGGAGCAATGTTTCACCAGCAGTTTTCGGCTCGATGTTTCAGTCGGTGATGGACGAGAAAGCTCGCCATGATCTCGGTGCGCATTACACATCGGAAAAGAATATACTCAAAGTTATTGACGGTTTATTTTTAGATGAACTCCATGCCGAGTTTCAAGCTGCGCGGGGGAATAAAACGAAGCTTCTCGTCCTACGAGACAAAATGGAAAAATTGAAATTCCTTGATCCGGCATGCGGATGTGGAAACTTCTTGGTCGTCGCTTATCGGGAGCTGCGGCGGTTGGAGCTTGAGATTATTAAAGTGCTCTACGCAAAAGAGATACAGAATTCGCAGTCTCCGCTCTTTGATGCGGCCGCGCTTTCTTCGCTGAATGTAGACATGATGTACGGTATTGAAATTGAGGAATTTCCCGCACGCGTTGCACAACTGGCGCTATGGCTCACCGATCATCAAATGAATCGAGAATTAAGCACGGTTTTGGGCAAACACTATGCTCGTCTACCGCTTGATCATGCCCCGCATATCGTGAATGGTAACGCACTGCAGCTTGATTGGGAGGCTATCGTGCCCAAAAACGAGCTGAGTTATATCATGGGTAACCCGCCATTTTTAGGACATCATCTGCAAACCGAACAGCAGAAAGAGGAGCTAGAGTCAGCCCTTCATAATCTGCCCAATGTGGGCGTTATGGACTTTGTAACAGGGTGGTACGCAATAGCCGCGAACTATATTCAGGGAACGAAAATTCAATGTGGATTTGTTTCCACAAATTCTATTTCACAAGGTGAGCAGGTCGGCATTTTATGGGGTGATGTTCTGAGGGATATGGGGCTATCAATTCATTTTGCTCACCGCACATTCCGTTGGAGTAATGAGGCGCGCGGAAAGGCTGCTGTTTATTGTGTCATTATTGGCTTTGCGACATTTCCGGCGGAGCATCCCCGCCTTTTTGATTATCCCGATATCGGACGCGATCCACATGAAATACCTGCAAAACATATTAATCCTTACTTAGTGGACGCGCCTGATATTCTTATACGTAATCGTAGTCATCCTATTTGTGACGTGCCAGAAATGATGTATGGAAGCAAGCCGACGGACGGTGGATTTTTCTTGTTTTCCGATAAGGAGAAAGAAGAGCTTCTTACAAAAGAACCAGGTGCCGAGATTTATATTAGGAAATATGTCAGCGGTGAAGATTTTCTCTACGGGGAAAGTCGTTGGTGTTTGTGGCTTGTCGGGGCGAAGCCGGAAGATCTACGCAGGTTCCCCGAAGTCATGAAGCGCGTGGAAATGGTGAAGAGTTTTCGTTTGGCGAGTAAGGCTGCATCGACCCGAAATTATCCTCATCACACGTTGTTTCGACAGGTAACCCAGCCGAATGCGGAGTATATTCTTGTTCCAAGTACTACATCTGAAACTCGGAGGTACATCCCGCTCGGCTTTTTGCCTAAAGACGTTATCTTGAGCAACGCATCCTTTGCCATTCCGGGCGCCACGCCTTACCACTTTGGCGTTCTCGAAAGCGAAATGCATATGACATGGATGCGTGCAGTGTGTGGACGACTAAAGAGCGACTATCGATATTCAAAGGACATTGTATATAATAACTTTCCATGGCCAGAGAAAATTTCGGCGGGAGACAAGCAAGCTATCGAACAAGCGGCACAGGGTGTTTTAACCGTGCGCAAAGAATTTCCAAATTCTACGTTAGCAGATTTATATGATCCGCTCACTATGCCTAAGGGCCTACTTGATGCCCACCATGCCCTCGACCGCGCCGTAGACCGCGCCTACATTGCTCCAAAGTTTACGACTGAGGCGGCACGATTAGAATTCCTCTTTAAGCTCTATAAAGAACTATCAGAGAATAAATAGCTTGTCTCCGCACATTCATTTTAACTCTAAAATAGTCTAAGTGGGAGGGTTCGAATCCGAGACGGGTGGCTCAATCATCGCCGGAGAACATTTTCAAAAATCTTTTTAAATCAATGTATGCGAGACATCGTTTCGAATCCAGGAAAGGTGACCCATCTTGGACTCGAAATGGTGGCGCGGGAAGCATTGAAAAATATGGGTCTCGGTGTCCCACGATACTGAGTTGATGGCTGCTGCGATGTTTAGTCTAGTACGAAAATTATAGCGGTTTTACAAGGATATTTCAGCCTAATTTCTTTCTTAAAAGTTACGGGTCTAGGTCGATATTTTTGCGGGAAAATCGAGCGATTTGAAGTGTAATTTTGATGCCGATTTGCAATTTCCGGTGGACATTTGGCAATTTCAGCTGGTTTGCCTTGAAAAATAAGGGTTTTCTTGATAAATTGAGCATAGGGAAAGTGCGGATTGATGCGGATTATAAACGCTTATGAGAGTCCCAAATAACGAAAATATTTATCGAGAATTTATCGACTGGTACATGTTACCTCCTTTTGCGCGTGAGCAACTTGGCATCCGGGATCAGGCGGGATTCGCTGCACACTTCGGAATAAGCGAGGATACT
>DATKHM010000084.1:0-7185 GCA_035510235.1 Minisyncoccota bacterium
ATGCGTATGCGTCCAAGTCCACCCCGGCAAGGAGAAACACCATGAGCACCATCTCAATGCGCGGGCCGATCCGATGCGGTGGATGTGGGGCGATGGTTACCGCCGAGGAGAAAGTCAAAATCCAGAAGAATGGCAATCGCCATGAGTACACCTACTACCACTGCACGGGGCGAAAAAATAGGAATTGCTTACAGAAGCGCATTCGTATCGAAGAGAAAGAGCTCGAACGGCAGGTGATGGAGATCTTCTCAAAGGTTGAGATCCCGCAAGAGTTCTACGCGTGGGCCATGGATGTGTTGCGCGAGTCGAACGAAGCGGAATCAACAACACGGGCGAAGATCACCGATAGTCAACGGGCAGAATACGATCGTAGCGTGAAGATGATTGACGCCATCATCGATATGCGGGCGCGTGGCGAGATCACTGAAGAAGAGTTTACTCGACGTAAGACATCACTCCTAACGGAAAAGCACCGCTTACAAGGGCTTATAAACGATGCCGACAAGGGCGTGGATGACTGGCTTGCGACGGCCGACAAGTATTTCAGCTTCGCGGCAAATGCTAAAAAGAAGTTTGAAAACGGCACGTCCGACGAGATCCGAGAGTTGCTCACCCTATTAGGTTCGGACCTCCTATTAAAGCAAGGAAAACTCAGTGTTTCCTTGGCTGAACCGCTCATTGTGATCGAAAAATTAGCGCCGGGAGCACGACTCATAAATGAGAGGTTTGGACCTGCAAAAAATGCAGATGATATAAAGGAATTAAGAACGTTGTACGCTCAAAATTCAACAAGGGGTGCCCACCGGGAATTGAACCCGGATTGCTACTGCCACAGAGTAGAGCTTTACCATTAAGCTATGGGCACCATCATTACTGGCATCATTAATGTACACGGCTTTTGCTGTTTTTTCAACACTTTGGGAGTATGATTATGTCATGATCTAGCAAACCTCCTTATCAAGAAGGCCGAAAAAGAAGGCCTGGTTTGTTATATTAACTAGTCATTAAAAATTCCAATGGATTATTCCGCGATACAAAAAGAAGACCCGCAGGTTTACGAGATCATTAAAAGAGAAGAGCAGCGGCAGAAAGAGGGCATCGAGCTGATCGCGAGCGAGAATTATGTTTCGCCCGCGGTGCTCACGGCCATGGGTTCCATCCTCACCAACAAATATAGTGAAGGATATCCGGGGAAGCGCTACTATGGCGGCAACGAGGTCATCGACCAGGCGGAAAATTTGGCGATTGAACGCGCTAAGGAATTGTTCGGCGCGGAACACGTGAACGTCCAGCCGCTCTCGGGATCACCCGCCAACCTCGCCGTCTATATGGCGCTCCTTAACCCCGGCGATAAGGTGTTGGGATTTTCTCTTGATCAAGGAGGACATCTTTCCCACGGGCATCCGCTCAATTTTTCGGGAAAACTGTATACGATCATCCCGTACTTTGTGGATCAAAAAACCGAACTCATCAATATGGACGAGGTCGAGGCGATCGCTATCCGCGAAAAACCGAAGATGATACTCGCGGGCTTTTCCGCTTACTCGCGCTCGCTTGATTGGGCACGCTTCCGCGCGATCGCGGACAAGGTTGGGGCGTTCCTCTTTGCCGACATCGCTCACATCGCAGGACTCGTGGCGGGAAAGCAGTTGGAGAATCCCGTTCCGTTCTGCGATGTCGTTTCGACGACCACACACAAGACCTTGCGCGGCCCGCGCGGGGCGATGATCATGTGCAAGGAGCAGTTTGCATCAGCCATCGATAAAGCGGTGTTCCCCGGAGTGCAAGGCGGCCCCCACGACCATATCAATGCCGCAAAAGCCGTTGCGTACGGCGAGGCGTTGAGGCCGGAGTTTCAAGAATATTCCAAAGAGGTGATCGCGAATGCCCGGGCGCTCGCGGCTGCGTTGCAAGAGAAGGGATATCGCATTATTTCCGGCGGCACCGACAATCATTTGATGCTTGTCGATCTTTTTGGCAGTAAAAATATCACCGGCAAGGAAGGAGAAAAAGCGCTCGAAAAAGTTGGTATCTCGATCAACAAGAACATGATCCCGTTCGATCCCCGGAAGCCGCTCGATCCGTCGGGCATCCGCTTGGGCACGCCGGCATTGACCACGCGCGGATGCAAGGAAAACGATATGAGAACGGTGGCCGAGCTTATCGACGAGACGCTCATGCATCGTGAGGATGAGCCGGCGCTTGAGGTGATCAAGGAAAAAGTCAAAAAATTCTCACTGCGATTTCCGGTTCCCGGGATCGAATAGCTGGATTATGAAAACTTCCCATAAGAAAAAAATTGCGCACCTGAGCAAGGGTGATCCCGTACTTGCGATAGTGATAAAAGGCGCGAAGCTTCAGATGCTGGCACGCAAAGAAACCGGAGAATATTTTGAGGCGCTTGTGGAATCGATCGTGAGCCAGCAACTTTCCGTGAAGGTTGCGGATACGATCTTCAATCGCTTCATCGCGCTCACGCCGGGAAAGAAATTTCCCACGCCGCGCGAGATACTTAAGATGCCGGCGGCGAAGATGCGCAAGTGCGGGCTCTCGGGAATGAAAGTGGCATTCATAAAAGATCTTTCGCGAAAAATTTTGGACGGCAGCCTCGATCTTAAAAAGATCGATATGATGAGCGACGAGGAAGTGATAAAACATTTGATACAGGTAAAAGGCATTGGCCAATGGACCGCGGAAATGTTTTTGATGTTTTCACTCGGTCGCGACGACGTGTTCTCGTACGGCGATCTTGCACTCCGCAATGCCATGCAACGCGTATATAAGATGAAAAAAACGCCGACCCCTGCACAGGCCGCGAAGATCACGGGAAAATGGAGCCCCTACCGCACGCTCGGTTCCCGGTATCTGTGGGCGAGTTTGCGCAAAGAGACGTAAGCTTTTGCAGGCGCGCACGTTTGCGGCCACGGCTTTTTTACGGCACAATACGGGAATGATCATCGATGGCAAGACTATTGCGGACTCTATTATAGAGCGATTGCGCGCGCGGCCGTTACCTGGCAAATTTTTCGGCGCAGTGCTCGTGGGCGACGATCCCGCATCGCTGAATTTTTTGAAGCAAAAAGAAAAAGTTGCGCGCGAACTTGGCATCGAGTTCCGGTTATACCAGTTGCCGCTCACGATCACGACCGACGCGCTCCGCGCGGAGATCGGCCGGCTCGCCGCGCCAAAAACATGCGGGGGATTTATCGTGCAGTTACCACTGCCGGAGACGATTAATCGCTATTACGTTTTGAATACGATCCCAAAAGAAAAGGACGTTGATTGTCTGAGCGAGGCCGCGCTCGGCGCGTTCTACACCGAGCGGGGGAAGATTGCTCCGCCGTCCGTCGCAACAGTGGAAGAAATATTGCGCAATGAACATCGTGATCTTTTAAATAAGCCAAGCGCGCTGCGCGAGTTGAAAGCGGTCGTGATCGGCGCGGGATTTTTGATCGGCAAGCCGGTGGGATTCTGGTTGCAGAACCGCGTGGCGGAACTGGTGGTACTGGACGCGAGCGTCAAGAACATCCATGACAAGTTGGATGACGCGGATATTATAGTGAGCGGTGCTGGCCACGCGGGTCTCTTTAGCGCGGAACATTTAAAGCCCGGGGCGATCGTGATCGATTTTGGCTTCAACCGCTCCGCAGACGGAAAGGTTGTCGGCGACTTTGATCCCGCCGGCGCCGAAGAAAAAAATATCCGTTACACTAAAACTCCCGGCGGCACCGGACCGATCCTCGTCGCAAAGCTTTTCGAAAACTTCTACACATTGAATCCATAATTTCTCTTTCCACCGACGAAAAAACTAACCCCACACCTCTTGAGCGAATTCGTCTTCGCACGAGCGAAAGAGGTGTGGGGTTAGTTTTCTTGTGCGCGCTGAGGGAGTTGAACCCCCGGCCCACTCGGTGTAAACGAGTTGCTCTACCGCTGAGCTAAGCGCGCTCTTTGGAGAATGGTAGCGAAAGCGGATATGTTTTGCAATCCGTCCACAGAAAAGCGGCAGTTATGCACAGTTTTTCCAGAGAGGATGTTCTATACTTAGATTAGAACGGGTTTTACATCACTACCGAACTACTCACCGCCAAACCGAGGAGAAAAAACTATGAGTTGGAAAGCGACTCGATATCAAGAGGGATGTCCTGAGGAGCGTTATTCGCCGAACAACAAAAGGAAGTCAGCTTCGTCGTATCGAACTGATGACCAGCGGTTGGTCGGGCGCCTCTTATTGGAAGCTAACGGAGCAACCCAAGTGGGCGCGCTCAAAAGAATTTTCGGTTCCGCGTCTATAAGCTATGCACTGCGGGTCGCACTTCGTATTAAGGCCATAAAGAAGAGGAATGACTCCTATCTCTCAGACAAGGAGATCAACTTCCCCGCCGCACAGCTTCAAAGGCTCCGCAAGAGAAATATTCACCACCTCACCCCTCGGTGTCGGAAGGGCGAGCCCTTCTTTGGGCACCACTGGCGCAATGTCATTTTGATGAAGATATGGCGCCATGACGCTCTCCATGCAGAGTTCGGCGTGCGCACATGGGAGGAAATCATTGCTCTCCTCTCGCGCTGCGTGGCGGCTGTATGCCAGATCGACTTCAACGCAATGATCAACCTGATCCAGAAGGTGTTTAGGAAGCGTGATAGGCGAAAAGCCCGCCGCGCTCTACGCAACCTTGTACTTGGCTTTGGCCCCGGAATTCCCGGGGCTGTTTCTTTTCCACTAACATCTATAATAAAACACTGGCGTGCGTCGAGAGGCGCATGCCAGTGTTTTATTAATGTCGGGCCGCAGGGAATTGAACCCTGTCTACTTGCTCCCAAAGCAAGCGTACTACCGGTATACGACGGCCCGCTAAAAAATGAATCGGCACACGCGAGCGCCGAGTGAGCCTCTTTAAAGTATCTTACTTTTGGTTTAGAATCAATGCGTCGAAGGCCCTTGTAGCTTAATGGATAAAGCAGGACTCTTCTAAGGTCTTGATGTAGGTTCGATTCCTACCGGGGGCACAAAAGGATTTAATCATTTTTTAATGCGTGTTTGTTATGCTTTGCTCATGACGCGCATTGATAAGCAAAAGGCACTATCTCTCCGATTGCAAGGGAAAACATACACGGATATCCAAAAGGCCTTAGGAGATATCTCAAAATCAACGCTTTCTTTGTGGCTGAAAGATGTTGTTTTATCAGAAGATGCAAAGCGCACCCTTACCGAGCGGACGAGAGAAAAATCATTTGCAGGCATTTTGAGACATAATAAAGCACAAACCACAGTTGCGCGAAAAAATGCGGATACTATAAAACGGGCCGGCATTCAGAACATAAAGCACCTTTCTGATCGCGAACTTATGATTTTAGCCGCTGCATTATATTGGGCCGAGGGATATAAGCGTCCCCGCAAGGTTCATGGTCGCCAAATCACATGGCATGATGTCAGTTTAACCAACGCAGACCCCAAATTGGTAAAAGCATTTTTAAAATGTATGGTCCGCCTTTGCGGTGTCGAAATAACACAGATAAGGGTCAGCTTAAGGATTTTTAAACATATCAACGCCCGCGAGGCAGTAGAATACTGGAGTAAACAATTAGAAATCCCAAAAAATAATTTTACAAAAACATACTTGGGGATTAGCAAGTCGAGCATGGGCAAGCGTCCATATAATCGCTTGCCCTACGGTATCGTACAGATCAGAATCAACAATGGAGATTTATTTTACAAGATCATGGGCTGGATCGAAGGATTAAAAATAAGCATCTAGCTTTTTTCGCGGTGCCGGGCCCCAGAGTCGAACTGGGCACGCCTGCCTCTTCAGGGCAGCGCTCTACCGATGAGCTAGCCCGGCATGAATTCAGGTCTTAGAATATCGGATTCGCTTGCGAAAGTAAAGATAAAAAAGAGCCCCTCGGGGCTCTTTTTATTTCTTCGTCTTGAGCGTGATTCTTTTCTCTTCGGTCTTTACCGTATCGATAACGAACGGATAGGTTTCGCCGACGGTGAGTGCTTTCTTCATCTCATCCTGTCCGCCGAATTCGGAGATGTGCACCATGCCCTGAAGATCGCCTTCGAGCGCGACCACCGCACCGAACGGATTGAACTTATATACCTTGCCTTGCACGGTCTCGCCCGGCTTGAACATGTCGGCAGCCTTGACCCACGGATCAACTTTCAGCGCCTTGAGCGAAAGGAAAACGCGGCCTTCTTTAATATCGATGATCTTTGCTTTGAGCGGATCATTCACCTTCACTAATTCCTTTGGGTTGTCGATCAATTTGTAATCGAGTTCGGAGATGTGGATCATGCCCTCGATCTGCGGGTTGTCGGTAAAGCGGACGAATACGCCGAAGTCGGCGGTGCCGGAGACCATGCAGTCGACGATCTGGCCGACGGTGTATGCGGCGAGGAGTTCTTTGACGTTCGCGGAGAGCACTTCGCGCTCGGAGACGATCACTTTATTCGTGCGCGGGTTGACGTCGATGATTTTGACATTCAATTCCTGCCCGACGAACTTTTTCAATTCCTCTGCGATCTTGATGCGGTCGCCATCCGGAACCTTCGGATAGTGTTCGAGTGAAAGCTGGGAAACGGGGAGGAATGCTTTGAGGTCTTCTGCGACGACGGTCATGAGTCCGCCCGCGTTCGCGGCGACGATCTTTGCCTTAATGACCTCGCCCGACTCGGCAAAATCCTTTGCCAACTGCCAGAGCTTCTGCTTACCGGCCTCGGAGAGCGAGAGCTCGATATGGCCTTCCTCGCCGTCGAGCGTCACGATCTTTGCCTGGAGAGAATCGCCGGGCTTGAGGGTGCGGAGCGCTTCGCGCGCGTTCGCGATCTCGGCGCCGAATACGATGCCGGTGCCAAAGCGGCCCATGTCAAAGTAGGCTTTGCGGGGAAGTCGCTTGAGAAGCGTAACCTCCACGACGCTGCCTTCTTTCGGCCAGTCGGTGGTGGAAAGCTCGGTTTTAAGCGCTTGCGCGACGGCGGTCGCTTTCGTATCTTCGGTTTGTGGCATGAGGATGATTATATCAGTGATTCCCGCTTTTGCAAGGGGCATGCTTACCCTCTTCTCGGGTATGCGTTCCGCGCTAACTGCACGGCCGCTCCCTCTCGCCGCCCTTCGGCGGCTCCGAAGCCCCTCGAAGAGGGTAAGCATGCCCCCCTGCAAAAGCGGGCTCTCCATTTTATAGAGG
>DATKHM010000085.1:0-5588 GCA_035510235.1 Minisyncoccota bacterium
GATGAAATCGAGAAGTTAAAGAAAGAAGCCGCGGAGCACGCGGTGGAAGATGAAAAAAAGAAAGCGCTGATCGAAGTGCGCAACCAGGCGGAGTCCCTCATTTACCTTGCGGAAAAGTCATTGAAGGACGCAGGCGACGCATTGCCGGCAGATATCAAGACGGGTGTCGATGAAAAACTGGCAGCGCTGAAGGGCGTGAAGGATGGCGAAGACGAGGCGGCTATCAAGGCTGCGGTTGAAGCGCTTTCCACGGAGATACAAAAAATCGGGCAGGCGGCGTATAATAAACAAAATGAATCTCAGGGAAATAATGACGGGCAGCAGCCCGACGGGAGCGCAGAACCAAAACCTGATCAATCCGTCTAAGATCAACACCGCGGATCGGCGCCCGGGCGTGTGGCAGGCGCTCTGTCTTGATACGGCGGCAGTGCTGTCGGCAGGACTCTTCGGGTATGTTTACTACCGGTATTTTACGCACGGGGTGTCGGTATGGGTGCTGTTTGCCGCAATCATGTTCTTTGCCGTGACGTCCGTCATGGAAGTGTTCGTGGCCAAGAACGGATGGCGGAGCCTGCTCGTCATTGTTCTCGAGACGGCAGCGGCGCTCGGTTTCTTTTGGAGGGATAACCCGCTCATCCTCGAGATCATCGCCGCCATCATGATCGTCATACTTGCGTGGGGACATTTTTCTGCCCGTGTGCGGGTGCGGAACGCGATAGAGATCCCGTTCTTCGGGGCAAGTGGCAACGTGCTCGGCAAATTCACGACCGCGCTTCTGCTCTTTATGATCCTCGCGTACGTTCCGCAGATCGGGGGCAATGCCCTTGTGATCTCCCAGCAGAGCTTCCGGACGTTCTTTGATTGGACCTCCGGCCTCGTGAACGGTTTGTATCCGGATATTTCCTTGAACGGCTCGTTCAGTAATTTTGCGCAAAGCGTTTCAAAGATGGAATTGGCGAACAATCCCAGTTTTCAAAGCTTGAATACCGCCCAACAAAGCATCGCCATTCAACAAGAGACTACGCAATTCACTCAAAACTTCCTGCAGAATGCCGCCCAACCCGTTTCATCTTCGTCTCCCACAAGCGACGCGTTCTATAATGTTCTGGACGGTGTGCTGAATGCTTGGAAAAGTCAGTCGTCGGGGTGGTTCGACTTCGGTTGGGTGACGGTATTGTTCATTGGTTTACGTGTACTTGGTATCGTCTTCGTGTGGTTCGCACAGTTCGTTTCCCTCATTTTTTATGAACTTCTCCTCGCGTCGGGATTCATGAAAATATCGGAAGAGACTCATACGCGGGAGGTCATCGGTTATTGATCGTTAAATTTTTATGAAAAAAGATTATTACACCATTTTGGGAATAACAAAAAGTGCTTCCGAAGAGGAGGTCAAAAAAGCTTACCGCAAACTTGCGCACCAGTATCATCCGGACAAGGCCGGCGGCGACGAAACGAAATTCAAGGAGATCAACGAGGCGTATCAAATACTTTCTGACAAGAACAAACGCGCGCAGTACGACCGTTTTGGCAGCGCCGAGCCGATGGGCGGTTTTGGCGGCAGCAATGCGGGTGCGGGTTTTGGCGGCGGTGGCCAGCCAAACTGGAGCGGCATGGGCTTTGACCCATCGCAGTTCGGCGACATGGGCGACTTCGGTGACATCTTCGAAAGTTTCTTTGAGGGGATGGGCGTCCAGCCGCGGCGCAAAACATATGAGAGAGGTTCCGACCTTGAGATCCAGGAACAGGTCACGCTGGAAGAAGCATTCAGCGGCACGATCAAGACCGTGCGGTTAAAAACGTTCGTCCATTGTGCAAAGTGCGGCGGCAAGGGCGCGGAGCCGGGGAGTAGTTTTGAGAAATGTGCCACCTGCGACGGCCAGGGTCAGATCCGCGAACAGCGCCGAACGTTCTTCGGCAGCTTCTCGCAGGTGAAGACATGCACGAAGTGCCACGGCTCCGGCGAAGTTCCAAAGAAGCCGTGCAGCACATGCAAGGGCGCGGGGCGCGTGGAATCGAATCGCGAGATCAAGATCGACATCGTGGCGGGCATTGATGACAACCAGCTTATTAAGGTGAAGGGCATGGGCGAGGCCGGAGAGCGCAGTACCGCCACGGGTGATCTTTACGTCCGCGTCCGCGTGCGACCGCATGCGGTGTTCGCCCGGTATGGCGCTGATCTTATCGTTGCGAAAGAGCTCAAGCTTGTTGACCTCCTTCTCAGCAAGGCCATCGCGGTACCCGTCATCTCCGGAGGCACGACGACCGTGGAGATTCCCGCAGGGTTCAACCTTAAGGAAAATTTAAGGATCTCCGGACAGGGCATGCCGCACATCGGCTCTCGCGCGCGCGGCGACCTGCTTGTGAATTTCGTGATCAAAGCGCCAAAGAAGCCCGGTTCAAAAGCAAAGGAACTTCTCGAAAAATTAGAGCGGGAACAGTAAACGGGAACGCATCATGGCCAGCGATATTGTCATTTCAGCGGATAAAAAAAGTGTGACGCCCGCCGAAGCGGCGGCTTTGTATATCGAGCTTGGGTGGGGTACGAAAAAAGAATATTCCGTCGTGCGGATGAAGCGCTCGCTTGCGCATTGCGATATCGTGGTCTCCGCGCGAAACGCCGCTGGCGAACTCGTCGGCATCGGCCGGGCGTTGAGCGACTTCGCGATCGACACGAAGATACTCGATCTCGTCATCGCGCCGGAATATCAGCGCCAGGGTCTGGGACAGGCGATGATGAAAAAGATCGCATCGCTCGCGAAGGGGACATCCATCTATTTCGAGACCGAGCGCAAGAATTTTGCTTTCGCCGCAAAGTGCGGATACGAAAAGCGCGGCGGGTTGACGGTATTCAGGAAGAAAGGTTGAAATTATCCCATTTTTTCATTATATTAACGGAGGCGCGTATGCGCCGTTTGCCCCTATAGCTCAGCCCGGTAGAGCAGCTCCCTTTTAAGGAGATGGTCCCTGGTTCAAATCCAGGTGGGGGCACATATGCGCGAGGGCATAGCTGTAAGTTTGATAGTAGGATATGATATTAATCATGAATTCATTTCAAGAACGGATTAAGAAATATGCAGAGGATCGGGACTGGAACCAGTTTCATAATCCAAAAGATCTGCTGTTGGGTATAGTAGAAGAGATAGGAGAAATCAGGAATCTGGTAAAGTGGGAACAAAGCACAGACGTTCTGAAAAAGGTCTTGCAGGATAATAAAACTGAACTTGAAGATAACATCGGAGACATCTATTGGTTTCTCGTGCTCCTCGCAAATGGAAGTGATATAGATATCGATGAAGCAATTGATAAGGTTATCATTAATAATGAGAAAAGATTTCCCATTAAGGATGTAAAGTCGCAACACACTAATCGGTATCTAGGAGGTAAGGATAAGCAATACGAAGAGGGTTAACTCACGGAGATATACTAAGCTGGGTAAAATAAACCTACTATGGATGAAATCCCATTGCCCACGCCGCCGCCGCAAGCCGCTATTCCCGCCGCCACGCCCGGAGCGGTCCCCGCATATTTTGGATCGCAGATCTGTCCTCGCTGTCATTTTCCGGCGCGGCCGGAATGGTATTATTGTCCCAACTGCGGGGCGAAGCTCACCGAGCCGCCGATCGGCACCGGCCTTATTGATCAGTTGTTGCTTTACGCGTTCAGCATCATCCTTCCATGGATCGCCTATCTTGCGATCACCAAATGGCAGGGCATAAAATATCTCCGCTCGCCGGACAGGAACGCGAAGCAAATCGGTCTCATCGCGCTCATCCTGCTCATCGCATCGAGCGTCGTGGCATTTTGGCTTACTTATGTATGGATACAGGGATATATCCAATCGTCACTGAACGACGTGAATAATCTGGGCAATGGTCTCGGCGGAGGTCTTTGATGGGCGCGATGAAGTGGGTTGTCGGGATTGATGAAGTGGGACGGGGGGCGCTGGCGGGGCCGGTGACGGTCGTGGCCGTCATGCTTGCAGTCGACGCTCGCGGGCGCATCGCGTACGCTCGATTTCGCAGATTAAAAGATTCTAAAAAACTCACCGCCGCGCAGCGGGAATTTTGGGCGAAACAGCTTACCCGGAGTACCGGTGTCAGGTTTGCGGTCGCGCGTATATATCCGCGCGGGATAGAAAGATTAAATATTTCCGGCGCCGCAAACCGGGCCGCGCTCCGCGCCTTCTCGCGATTGTTAAAAAATCATAAACTGCCCAAAACAGCCCGGGTATATCTCGACGGTGGTCTTTTCCTTGGCAGTAAGACTCTCCAACGGGCATTGGCCAAAACCGTCAACGTAAAGACCGTCATAAAAGGGGATGAGAAATTCGCTGGGGTCGCCGCCGCGTCGATCATCGCAAAAGTTTCACGGGATGGTTTCATGGTCCGCCTCGCGAAGAAACATCCGCAGTATGGTTTTGAGATCCATAAGGGATATGGAACGGCCGCCCATCTTCGTGCCCTCAAAAAGAACGGCCCGTGCGCCGCGCACCGGTTGACTTTTTTGATAAAACGCCCTAATATGAAAAGATAAATTAACTCTTATTCTCTACTTATGGGCGGCGTACCAACCAAACATCATACGAAAGGCAAGACGGGCCGCAGGCGTTCGCATCTTGCGATGAAGAAGCAGAAGTTATTGGTCTGCAAGAATTGCGGGGCTCCGCGGGTTGCGCACCGGACGTGCGCGCAGTGCGGAAAGATGTAATATAAGCAGTAGTATGAATCGGTCGCTCTTTGCAAGTATCGTTCTTTCCTAAATAATGGCTACACGGCATTTGATCAGAACCGTCGTTCTCCAGTCCCTCTACGAGTGGGATTTTTATCACCAAAAAAAGGATATCACCGAGATCCTCGAACGAAACCTCGCCGAGTTCGCGCCGGGCGTCGATGAACCGGAGTTCGGCTGGAAGATATTGCAGGGCGTCGCGGTGCACCTGAAGGACATTGACGCCGTCATCCGCCGCGCCGCGCCGGAGTGGCCGCTCGAAAAGATCGCGGTGATCGACCGCAACATTTTGCGCATCGGTTTGTACGAATTGCTCTATGCGGACCCGAACGAGGTGCCCCCGAAAGTGGCCATCAACGAAGCGATCGAGCTTGCTAAGAATTACGGCGGGCCGAACGCCGCGCGATTCATCAACGGAGTCTTGGGAACGGTCTATCGGGAGAAAGTACCCGCACGTAACGGCGCATCATAATGGCATCATCCGACGAACTGGAAAAAAATATCGGGATCACGTTCGAAAATAAAGACCTTTTGACGGAGGCGCTTACCCACCGGTCTTACCTCAACGAATATCCGCGCTGGCCGCTCCCGCACAACGAGCGGCTCGAATATCTTGGCGACGCCGTGCTCGAGCTTCTCGTTTCCGAGGAGCTGTTCAAAAAATTTCCCGGAGAACCGGAGGGCCAGCTTACGGTCTTTCGGGCCGCGCTCGTGAACTATCAGATATTGGCCAAGGTCGCGGAACAGATCGGCCTGCAGAAATTCATCTTGATGTCCCGTGGCGAAAAAAAGGATACGGGCAAGGCGCGTGAGGTCATTTTGGCGAATGCGATGGAAGCGCTGATCGGCGCGATCTATCT
>DATKHM010000086.1:0-5066 GCA_035510235.1 Minisyncoccota bacterium
CCGAATCTTTACGCGTGTTTACCATAAAGATCGACAAAAGACGTTAAACTCAGTTAGATTTTCTACCGTGAGTCATTCGGAATTCACTTCTTGGTATGATATTTTTTATCAAGAAGGCCGAAAGATCATACCTGAAAATATTGAAGAAATTCTTGTTTCGCCTTTTTCTCTTGCAATTTGGTTTATGGATGATGGCAATAAAAATCATCAAGCGGTTTTCTTTAATACCCAACAGTTTCTGCTCGAAGAACAGGAATTGCTACGAGAATGTTTGCTGAAAAATTTCGGCTTGCATTCCACGATGAATAAACATTGGGTATATAACGGAAAACAATTGCATCGAATTCGGATCACGACGGAGTCCACTAAGGAACTTCGTAGGTTGATTCAGGAATTCATGTTGCCGTCATTGGAATATAAACTTCCAGAATCCCCGTAACGACTTGGTCGCAGGTGCGATCGGATGGCGATTTTTTAGTCGCCATAATACGTTGACGTCCTAAGACGGCTTAGGATGGTGATATAGTCTGTTCCCTTGGTAACAAGGGGCAATAATGGAGCTGGGTTCAGACCGTCAAAGTAAGATAACCCAATCGAAGGTATTGTTAAGAAAGAAACGGCGGCTTTCCGCAGTGATGCGGATCGAATAAATCGACTCATATCGGTGAAGTCCTTATCAGATCTAGACCTGGATCGTAAGGATAATACCGAGGGAAGTCGTGTATGATTATAGAGTGCGAAAGCATGCTTCATGCATTGACCCCTTAGAGACTTAGTTCGTAAGAACTGGAGTTCGGCAATCATGCCGGGCTAACACGTCGATCATCTCTAGCGAGATGGTGGTATAGTCCAACCCGCCAGTAATGGCGATGAAGAAGAAGTTGCGTGAGACAGGTCGGTCTCTATCTGCTGCAGGCGTTTGATACTTGAGGGGAGTTGGCCTTAGTACGAGAGGACTGGGCTGAACATACCTCTGGTCTACCGGCTTTGCTACCAAGTGAATTGCCGGGTAGCTATGTATGGAAGGGATAAGCGCTGAAAGCATCTAAGCGCGAAGCCCACCCCAAGATTAGGTATGCGTGATTTCGTCATAGTCTATGACGTTGATAGGCGTTCGGTGTAAGACTAGCAATGGTTTTAGCCAAGACGTACTAATAATCCCGCCAACCATCCCAATGCTGACTTGCATTCGATCTGTGTGAGTGCTTTGAAGGGACGCGTCGCGGCCTGCTGGCCGCGCGCTTTCTCTCGCCGCCTTCGCGGCTCCGAGAAACCCTCCAAAGCACTCACACAGATCTTATTCTTTATCTACAATAAAGAAAACCACTAAGCAGTGAGCTGGTGGGTGTGTGTTCTGAAAACCGTCATTCTTATGCAGGTTTTCAGAACACACACCCACCAGCGAACGGCTTTTTGATGTCGGTGCTTCATTCGGGCGTGTCCCACCTCTTCCCATTCCGAACAGAGAAGTGAAAGCGTCCCAATCCCATGATACTTACCGTTCGCGGTGGGGAAAGTAGGATGTGCCGACATCAAAGTGCCGTTTTTTATTTCCCAAAATCCTCTATAATAGATGCATGTCCACCCGACGCGCGAAGCAGCTCATCTACGGCGCGCTCTATGCGCTTATCGTATTGATATTTTTTGCGGCGATCTACTTTTTATTTGTGCGACCTGTCATCGTCGCTTCGACGCCCATACCGTGCACGCCGAGCACGTGCGCTCCCACGAGCACCGCGCCGATCACGACGGGAACAGTGTTGACGTTCGTCACGAGTCCCGGCCATTATACGTTTCTCGCACAGGCGACGAACGGGAACGCTGACTATGGAGCGCAGGATATGGATTACGCGATCGACCTCGATGATGCGTCCGGCACGGTGTTGCAGTCCATTCCGGCGCAGTCATTCATCTATCCGTCAGAGAGCAAGTATCTCGTGGTGCCGAACCAGGTGATCTCGCAACCGTTCGATCATGCGGCGCTTTCTATTACCAGTGCGGCATGGCTTACGAGCTCGACGATCGGCGCCATTCCCGCGGTCGCCCCCGGTCAGTTTGCGCTTCAGAACATTCAGGCGAGTGTTGCCTCCACGACCGTTTCCGTCGGAGGACAACTGGTCAACACGAGCATCGCCTCGTTTGGGCAGGTCCTCGTCGTAGTTATCTTCAATGATCCGGAAGGAAATCCTATCGGCGTTTCACAGACGGAATTGGACAACGTCGCCGCTGGCGCGACAAATGATTTTTCGGTCATCTATCCGGCGGAGCCGAACGTAAACCCGGCATTAAACCAAATATTAGTCTATGCGCTCCGCTAGCATCATATTGCTGGCGGAGTTCTAGACTTTCCTTTATTCTATATCTCTATGTTTGCCCTATTCCTTCCTGTAGGTATCTTGCTTGCGGCAAGTCTCATTATCCTTTCCGCGATCTCATTCCATTTTTTCGTTTTTCAGATCATCTGGATTGTGCTCGGCATCGGCCTCGTGATCGGTTCATTCTTTGTGGACGTCCGGGCGATCTTCAATGCGCAATGGGTCGTGTGGGGATTGTACGCGCTCGCGCTCGCGCTCATGGTGCTCGCGCTCCTTGCGTCGCCGCTCATCCGCAATACGCATAGCTGGCTCGTGCTCGGGCCGTTCAGTCTCCAGCCAGTGGAACTCATGAAGGTCGCGCTCATTCTGCTCTACGCGAACTACTTTAGCCGACGGCATCTTGCGATCGCGCGGTGGAAAAATATTTTTACCTCGTTCCTTTTCTTCGTGGTGCCGGCGGCGATCTCGGTAAGGCTTCCGGATCTCGGATCGGCGGTGATATTCTTTGCCATCTGGTTCGGATTTTTATTGCTGCTCGGATTGCCGTGGCGCCGGGTCGCGGTCGCGGTCGCGGTCATCGTGCTCACCGCGGGGCTTGTCTGGACATATGTGCTGAAGGACTATCATCGCGAGCGTATCCTCGGATTTTTATATCCGGATCAGAATGCATTGGGCATCAACTATAGCGCGACTCAATCAAAGATCGCCATCGGTTCCGCAGGGTTGTGGGGGCAGGGATACGGTCAGGGGACGCAGACCCAGCTTGGATTTTTATCGGAGCCGTCGGAGGACTTCATCTTTTCCGCATTCATCGAAGAATGGGGGATCGTCGGGGGGGTCGTCATTGTCGGGGCATTTATCTTCCTTATTTTCCAGATATTGCGGATCGGTCTCCTTGCCGACGAGAATTTTGAGAAATTCATCTGTCTCGGCGCGGCAATGATGCTCGGCGTGCAGTTCCTTTTGAACACCGGCTCGGCGACCGGGCTCACGCCGGTCATCGGGGTTACCTTCCCGTTCCTCAGTTACGGGGGGTCGAGCATGCTCGCCAATTTCTTTATGGTATCGATGGTCAATTCCATCCGAAAACGCTCATAGGTATGCCAAACCGGATCTTTACGAAAAAAAATATTGCAGTGGCGATTGTGATCGTCATCGTCATCACCGCCGCCGGGTTGTTTTTTTTCAGCCTTGATCCGGTGAACGCCACCGCCGGGAATAATTCCCCGATCGTTTTCCAAGTGGGCGTGGGCGACGGCATCCGGGAAATTTCCCAGCACCTGTACGCCGCGCACCTCATCCGCTCGACCGTCACATTCGATCTTTTTTCTCTGCTGGACGGCCGTGCGTTCGAGCTGAAGCCGGGGCTCTACCGCTTGAGCCCGTCGATGGATACGCCGGCTATCGTCGCCGCTCTCTCTGGTAGCACCGCAGGAAAAGCGACCGTCGTGATTCCGGAGGGATCAAATATTTATGATATAGACAGGATCCTGAGCAACGCGCTCGTGATCCGCCCCGGAGAGCTCATCAACGTTGCGAGCACGCAGAATCTGGAAGGACATTTATTCCCCGACACCTACCAGTTCTATACGGACGATAACGTAGGGGATGTGGCTCAGGAAATGATGAACGACTTCAACGCCAAGGCCGCGCCGCTGCTTGCCTCTGACCCGGCGAATGAAAGTCGAAACCTTATCATTGCCTCGATCGTGGAGGAAGAAGTGCCTGATCAGCAAGATCAGGAGATCGTGGCGGGGATCATCCTCAAACGCTTGGAGGACGGGATGCCGCTCGATATCGACTCAACGGTCTGTTACGCCAAGCTTCAGGCGGACCCCACTTCCACCCCGCAAAGCTGCTCTTTGACGGCACTTGACTTCAAAATTGATTCGCCTTACAATACCTACTTGTACAAGGGTTTGCCCCCCGGACCCATCGGCAACCCCGGCACTTCCGCCATTACCGCTGCGCTCCATCCCCAAAGTTCCCCCTATTTCTACTATTTGAGCGATCCCGCGACGGGAAAAACCATATTCGCCAAGACCCTTGACGAACAGAACCAAAATAGAGTTAAATACTTAGAAAGCAACTAGGAAACGGTATCCCTCGAAAAAGGAAGGGCGGAGCCGTTTTTTGCGTGTGAGCGATGGAAGATTGCGGAAACGGGTGCGCGTGGGATTTTATAAAGGCCGAACAAAAAAATGACCATCACATTTTATTTCATCGACTTCTTCATAGAGCCGCCGCGAAGGTAACACTTCGCGTGCGCGCGTTTTTTGATGCCACGATCGATGCCAAATAAATGACAGTAAAAACTTTTTAAACACTATGGCAAAATTTTCTTCCACCAAAGACTTTTCAAAATCAAAACCGCTCATTTCTCCACACAACCTCAACGAGGCCCAGTTGAGGTCGTACCAGTGGTTCCTCGAAAAAGGATTGAACGAACTGCTTGAGGAAATTTCTCCGATCCGCGACCATACTGGAAAAGAGTTCGAACTTTATTTTTCCAACTATCGTTTTGACGAACCGAAGTACGACGAGACGACCGCGCGCTATAAGGAAGCCACTTATGAAGCGCCTCTTCGCTGCACCCTGCGCTTGGTGAATAACCGCACGGGCCATGAGCACAAGCAGGAGGTGTACTTCGGCGACTTCCCGATCATGACCACGCGCGGCACGTTCATTGTGAATGGCGTGGAGCGCGTCGTCGTGGCACAGCTCGTGCGCTCCGCCGGCGTGTACTTTACC
>DATKHM010000087.1:0-3444 GCA_035510235.1 Minisyncoccota bacterium
AAAATGACCTTTGTGCATACAGTATGGGTGCGCCATCATGCCAAGTCAAAAAACTTTTAATCAAAATTTAATGTAAAATGATCCCCCCGCCAAGTATCTCTCCTTCCACACCATAAAATACCGCCGACTGCCCCTCGGCCACAAACTTTTGGGGCATAGAAAATATCAGCTTATAATTGCCGTTTTGGAGCTTTGAGAGGGTTGCCGCCGAAAGTGGCTGGCGATAGCGCACTCGGGCGTATACCTGCAGAGGTCCATTTTCCAAGACGATCCCACTTATGAAATTCACCTGGGCCAATTCAACTTCATTCCGATACAGTGCCGGATCGTCGCTTCCCTCCGCCATCACCACGGTGTTCGTCGCCGCATCTTTTGATGCTACATACAGTGGTTTGCGTTCACTGACGCCACCCGTTTTTGGGAATCTAAAGTCGGCATCGATGTGCCGCTGGCCGATGGTATAAAACTCCGCGCCGGAATGCTCGCCGACATGCTCGCCGCCGGTCGTAAGGAGCGCGCCGCGATGCTCCGGAATATATTGCTTGAGGAAATCGTCCAGCGAAAACTTCCCCAAGAAACAAATGCCTTGCGAGTCTTTTTTTTCTGCCGTCGGCAATCCGGCGCGCCGCGCGATATCGCGCACTTCGGACTTTATATAATCACCGATCGGGAACAGGCAATGTGCCAGCTGGCGCTGGCCGAGTGTCCATAAAAAATATGACTGATCCTTGTTGGAATCGTTCGCCGCGAATAATCGAAAGATACCGTCCGCAGATTTTTCTACTTTTACGTAATGCCCCGTTGCAACATAGTCGGCACCACTCGCGAGGGCCTTCTCTAAGAACAGGCCAAACTTTATCTCGCGGTTGCACATCACATCTGGATTCGGCGTGATCCCCGAGCGATAGCCCTCTATCATATATTGCACGACACGATCTTTATACTCCTGTTCAAAATCCCAAACATAGAACGGGATGCCGATGTGTTCCGCCACGCGCCGTGCATCTTCCGCATCGGCTTCGGCACAGCCATCGATGTTATAACAACGCATAAAAACACCCACGACATCATAGCCCTGCTCTTTCAATAGATGTGCCGTGACGGAGCTGTCCACTCCGCCCGACATGCCGACGAAGACGATCTTATGAGAATTTGACATTTTTAGTAAAAAGATTTACCGTATATTTAGAGGTATTTTATGAGAAAGATAAAAGAAGATATTCTATTAAGGATAATTATCCTTATTTTTCTCGTTGCAGGAACTATCTGTGCGGGGATTCAACGCGAATTTTGGTGGGCAGCATTGTTTGGGATAATGGCAATACTATCTCCTTTCCTCATAACCACCTGCATCATAAACAAGAAAAGCTAACTATCTTATGGCTCCCCACCATCGACGCAACACGATCTGTTGCGTCGATTTTTTATTTAAAATAACTATACCCGTTCCACGTAATCCCCTGTCTGCGTGTTGACCCGGATCACATCGCCCTCGTTGATAAAAAGCGGTGCGGACACCTTTGCGCCTCCTTCAATCGTCACTACTTTATTGCCGCCTTGTGCGGTGTTGCCTTTGAGTGCCGGCGGTGCTTCGATCACTTTGAAATCCATCTTGACCGGGATTTCGATTTTGATCACCTTATCTTTGAACACCATCGTCTGCACGCGCGTGTTCGGCTTTAGGAAGTGCGCTTGCTCGCCGGCAACATCGGCTTCGAGTGCAAATCGCGCCTTGGGATTATTTTCCTCGTGAAACCAGTATTGCCCCTTGCTCTCATAAATAAAAATCGCGTGTTTCCGCTCGATCTCCGCCTCTTCGAAAGAATCGCTCGCCTGGAAGTTGCGGTCCAAAAGTTTGCCCGTGATGAGGTTGCGGATGCGCGTCTGTACGACCGCCTTGCGCTGTTGCATGCGCAAAAAATGCGTCTCGATGACCTCGTACGGCGCGCCGTCCATGATGAACAGAATTCCCTTGGTTAAGTCGGTGTATGCGAGTGCCATAACGCTAGTCATTATAGCAAAAATATAAAAATGGGCAATCCCCCACATAAAAAAGATTAAATTTTTATTAAACCAAATTTGACGTTTCCCATTCACTAATCATAGAATAAGGTATGCCCGTGGGGCGAAAGCCCCCTATCAACATTGTAGTTGATGTCGGGCATACCAAAGATCCCCACCACGGGGCTTTTTGTTTTTAACGGTCATCCATGACACTATAAAAATGCTTTGTCCCATTACCGATCTGGCGGACAACGACTCTTATTTCCCGATCCTCTTTCTCTTTACTGAAGGCCCAATAATGAACGACTCGGCCGTCGCGGAATTCGCTTCGATAAGAAACGTTCGCATTGGTATCCTTAAGAATTTCAGGTACTTTGCTTAAGAGGCCAAATCGCTTCATTTGTTCTTTTTTTGATCGCACTTTCGCCTTTCGGATAAGATGTCGAAATCCAATATTGTTAAAAACAACATATGCGCCACCAAGGCTTGGCGACGGGGTGTCCATTAATGTTTTATAGAAAGTTTCTGCGCGACGACGATATGCGCGGTATGACATCAGGCCATAGTGCCATACCACCCATTAAATCTATGTTAAATTAAAAAGCCACCTGAAAATCAAGTGGCTTTTGTTAAGAGTTTGCAGGGAAAATTATTAGTTTTTGGTATGCTCTTCCTGCATTGGAGAGCGCTCGCCGCGCGGGGCGCGGGTGCTGCCTTCCGGCTCCTCGATCTTGAGATTTACGCGGGCGTTGTTCTTGACGCCGACGATCCTCAAAAGAGAACGGATGGCCTTGGCGGTCGCGCCCTGGCGGCCGACCACCTGACCCATGTCTTGGGCGTTTACGTGAAGAGAGAGCAATACGCCCATCTCATCGACCTTGCGGTCAACCTTCACATCATCCGGATGATCCACAAGGGATTTTACCAGATACTCGAGAAACTCCTGGTCTGCTGAAGATGAATTCGTCATTGATGTTCTGTCTGTTCTTTCGTTCGATGATCCGAACCGTCGACCTTTTCGTTACATTCCAATGTCCAATAATCAGGGGAATGAAAAACAGCTATGCGGCGGCCTCTGCGTCTGCGGCTACTTCGCTCACCGTCGCTTCTTCTGCGGGTGCCGCAGCCTTCTCTTCTACTGGCGCTTTCGCGACTGCCTTCGGCATCTTTACTGCAAGCTTCGCGCCAGTGACAACACCCTCCTTTACCAAAAGATTGTGCGCGGTGACGGTCGGCTGGGCGCCCATCTTTACCCAATGCGAAACGCGCTCTTTTTTGATTGTCGTCGCCTTGGTGAACGGATTGTACGAACCCAAATCCTCCACCGGCGGGGCTGCCATCTTTGAGCGCTTTTCAGCGACAACCAACCGATAGCTCGGCTGGTGCTTCTTTCCTATGCGTTGTAATTTAATCGCCAACATGCAGTCCATTATACTACGA